>NZ_JAUBUB010000055.1:0-43525 GCF_036705265.1 Microcoleus sp. B4-C2 | reverse complement strand
TCCCGCCCGTCCTTTTTGGACGGGCGGGACGCCCATCCCACTTTCAAGAGTGGAAGTTATTTAATTCTCATTCCTTAATATCAAATCCCTTGACAGGGAAATTTTTAAGAAAATTGTACTTGGCGATATAAATCGGCGATCGCAATTTCTAGATTCACCGATTCAAGTTGCAAGGAATCGCCTAAACCATACTCGAAGAGAACCCATTGCCCCTGTTGATTGCGCCGAAATATCTCTACTCCTGGCTGTTCAACTTGCACCAAGACATACTCTTGCAGTGTTGAAAATTGGCGGTATTTAGCAAATTTAATGCCGCGATCTGCTGCTTCTGTGGAAGGCGATAAAACTTCGATAATTAAGGAAGGAAATTGCACTAATTGCGGATCGTTATCGCGATCGTCGCAAGTTACCACAACATCAGGATAAAAATATTTTTGCCCTCGTTCCACTTGGACTTTGACATCCGCGATGTAAGGTTCGCAAGGGCGATCGACAAGGGCATCATCTAGGATTCTGAAGAAATTTCCTGAAATTCGATTGTGATTGCGGCTGCCCCCACTCATGGCGACGACTTCGCCATCCCAATACTCGTAGCGTTCCTCTTGGGTGGGTTCCCAAGCCAGGTATTCTTCTGCACTCATCGATGGGCGATCGGGTAAGGCAACCATAATGCGATCGAGAATCAAGTATGTTTCTATAATAGCTTGAAGAAAAAGCGATTAAAAGGGTGGGTTTTTGAGATTGTCAATTATTGGCAGATATTTTTAGTGAACCCGCCCCTACCGTATTAGGGGTAATCTACCGGAGATGATATCAGAGGTTTTGATTCCTCTGATTTAGATATTCCTCAAGCCTCCTGGGTCTGACCGATTGTCAGCCCGTCAGGGACTAAATTCCTCATGTAAGTCACTGTAATTTACTAAGGATCGCGAATTAAATAACTTACAATTTTAATTGTTATTGTGGGATGGGCGTCCCGCCCGTCCAGAAAGGACGGGCGGGACGCCCATCCCACTTTCAAGAGTGGAAGTTATTTAATTCTCATTCCTAACCTCGATCGTACCAACTTTGCAGCGCCAAGCGGTGAACTTCCCGCCAGCTAATATTTTTAAGTCTGGCAATTTCCGCGCAATCTTCGTATTCCGGCTGTACATTAACAATCGTTTCTCCAGACTTCGCAACTTTTATCTTGACTTCGCCGTATTCTGTTTTAACTGTCTGGATTTCTCGGTGTAAAATCGTTCTTTGTTGAGTCGAGATCCTAATTCCCAAAGTAGTCGTCTCGCGAAAGATCACAGCTTCGCAAGCATCCTCAAATTCTGGATGACAAATCGCAGTTAACAAAACCCCAAGCCGCGACTTTTTCATCACAATTGGGGCAGTAAAAACATCCAGAGCTCCGGCGGCAAACAAAGCATCAAAAACATAGCCGATCGCCTGCGGACTCAAATCATCAATTTGCGTTTCCAACACCGCAATAGTTTCTATGGAATTGGTAATTGGTAATTGGGCATTGGGCATCGGGAATGGGGAATTAGTAGCCGTCTTTCTCCCACTCTCCCCCTCTCCCCCTCTCCCCCTCTCCCCCTCTTGCTTCTCCCCAATCCAGAGGCGCAAAATATTAGGAATTGCCAGGTTTCGAGAACCTGCACCCAAACCGATCGCCTGAACTTGCATCGACGGTGGCGGGCCGAAACCAGCGGCGAGAGTACAGGCGATCGCAGTTCCCGTAGGAGTGCACAATTCGCGATCGATCCCATTGCTATAAACCGGGACTCGGTGCGTTTCCCACAACCGCATCACCGCCGGCGTAGGCACCGCTAATCTACCGTGGGCCGCCTTCACCGTACCCCCACCAGTCGGCATCGCCGAAAAGTAAAACTCCTCAATATCCAACCAATCCAAACCCAAACAAGTACCCACAATATCAATAATTGCATCCGTCGCCCCCACCTCGTGAAAGTGAACCTCGCTCGCGGGGATACCGTGTACGGCACCTTCTGCATCTGCTAATTTGCCAAATACGGCCAAACTCCAAGCTTCCACGCGCGGAGGCAATTTTGCAGAGACGATGATTTGCTCAATTTCGGGCAAATTGCGGTGATGACTGTGGCTAATTTCTGCATCTGCTTCGCCGTGACTGTGAGAATGTTCTTCCCCGTGATGATGGTGGTGGCGGGCGTCAAAAGTCGGGGATTCGGTTTCCGAGGGATCGAGTTCGGTAGCGGGATTTTCTGGTTTTAACGACAAATCCGCAGCTAAATCGACATAAAATTTAGTTGCTTGTTGAGTATTCCGGTGGACTAATTCCGTCCGCAACTGGTACTCTGTCGAAATGCCGAGCAAATTGAGTTTTTCGATTAGGTATTCTAAAGGAACGCCAGCGTGGACAAGAGCTCCGATGCACATATCGCCAGCAATGCCGGTTGGACAGTCAAAATAAGCTATTTTATTCATTGTTAACAATTAATTTTTAGCATTGATTGTTTCACTCGATATTTCGATCGCCCACTTAGCCTGCAATATCTTAACATGGCAACTATTTACGAAGTGCATCCAGTTGCACCCCAAAGAGACCGGATCGAGAAAATTAACAAATCTCTAAAAGATGGGGCAGTGATGCTTTATCCGACAGATACAGTTTATGCGATCGGCTGCGATCTCAACTCCAAGTCTGCAGTAGAACGAGTCAGGCAGATCAAGCAACTATCCAATGATAAGCCTTTAACGTTCCTGTGTTCATCTCTGTCAAATATCACCGACTATGCAGCCGTCAGCGATGAAGCATACAGAATTATCAAGCGGTTAATACCAGGGCCTTATACATTTCTGCTGCCTGCTACCAAGTTAGTGCCACGGTTGGTAATGAGCCCGAAGCGCAAAACCACTGGAATTCGCGTTCCAGACCAGCGGCTTTGTTTTACAATGTTGGAAGCCTTGGGAAATCCAATTATTTCAACATCCGCTCACATTACCACGGATGATGAAGGTGCTGCACCGGTGCCAGCAGAAAAAGCAGAAAGTTTTGGCAAAGCTGAACTTTTTGACTGTTTTTCAAAGTTAGTAGATATCATTGTCGATGACGGTTCCGATCCGGGATATCAAGTTTCTACCATTCTCGATTTGACACAAAGCGAACCGATTGTTGTTCGCCGTGGTTTGGGTGCGGAAGCTGTCGCCGTTTGGGAAGATTAAAATTTGAGGATGCTTTCGCTTCTCCAACAGTCCGCCGGGGGTTCAAAACCCCCGTCGAGAGAGCGAAAGTCCTCTCAAAGAGGACTGTTAAATATAGCGGTTATGGTATTGAATTTAATTAAGCTCAGTCCTATATTTTAAAAAATTGACAATTATCAGAGGAGCAATCGCTATCAGTAGATATTAGATATTATTTCTATTTTAACTCATCGCAACTTATGTTATTCCTCCCTAATTTCCACATTCGTCTTAAGACGACTTCAGCTATGAGCCAGGGAATTAATTCCCTGGCGGTCTGTCGGAATCGCCAGCTAAAAAACCTGCGGAAAAAACCTAAGCTTCTACCTTAACTCCTTTCCAAAAAGCAATATATCCGGCAATATTTTTAGCAGCATCTTTTGGAGTAGGGTAGTACCAAGCAGCATCTTTATTAACTTGTCCGCCGACTTCGACACTGTAGTAACTAGCAACACCTTTCCAACCGCAAGTAGTGTGAGTGCTGCTGTCTTTGAAATACTCACGGTTGATGGCATCGGCGGGGAAATAATAGTTGTTGTCTACAATTTCGCACTTGTCGCTCTCGGCCAAAACGGCACCATTCCAAATTGCTTTCGGCATCAGTTTTTCTGGTTAAATTGAGATTCTCAATTATTGTAACTGTATTTGTGCTCAAAAGGCATAGAATAGTTGAGAAGCCAACAACCAACTACTGCAAATGCCAGCGTCTCATCCGCCAATATCTTCTGTGCCACTGTCCCTGGAACAAGCTCTTAAACATTTTTTTGGCTATGACTCTTTCCGTCCGGGACAGCAGGAAATTGTCGAAGCTGCTTTACAAAAACGGGATATGATGATTGTCATGCCGACGGGCGGTGGCAAGTCTTTGTGTTTTCAATTACCGGCACTGTTGAAACCGGGATTGACAGTGGTTGTTTCGCCGTTAATTGCTCTGATGCAAGACCAGGTGGAGGCTTTGCAGGATAATGGAATTGGGGCGACTTTTCTCAACAGCACTTTGAGCTCTCAGGAAACCCGATCGCGCGAAACAGCAATTCTCGAAGGTAAGATTAAATTGCTTTATGTTGCACCCGAACGCTTGCTGGGTGAGAGATTTTTACCGTTTTTAGATATAGTAGCAAATAAGTTAGGAATTTCGGCATTTGCGATCGACGAAGCCCACTGCGTTTCGGAATGGGGGCACGACTTTCGACCAGAATACAGGCAAATGCAGCGAGTGCGCGATCGATATCCCGACATTCCCATTATGGGACTAACCGCCACCGCCACCGAGCGCGTCCGCCAAGACATCATCCAGCAGCTAACTCTGCGAAATCCCTACATCCACGTCGCCAGCTTCAACCGCCCCAATTTATACTACGAAGTTCGCCCCAAAACCAAGCACAGTTTTGCCGAAGTTTTGCAAATTATCCAAAAAAAAGGCGGTTCGGGAATAATCTATTGCCTCAGCCGCAAAAAAGTTGACGAAGTTGCCTATAAATTGCAACAAAGCGGCATCCAAGCCTTACCATACCACGCCGGCATGAACGATGTCGATCGCGCCACCAATCAAACCCGCTTCATTCGCGACGACGTGCAAGTAATGGTAGCCACAATAGCCTTTGGTATGGGCATTAACAAACCCGACGTGCGGTTTGTAATTCACTACGACTTGCCCAAGAATCTCGAAGGATACTATCAAGAATCCGGCCGCGCAGGCCGAGACAACGAACCCGCCCATTGCAGCTTATTTTTCGGCTACGGCGATGTCAAAATGATCGACTACATCATCGAGCAAAAACCTGACCCGCAAGAACAACGAATTGCCCGCCAACAGTTGCGTCGAGTAATAAACTATGCAGAATCCACCGAGTGCCGTCGCACAATCCAGTTAAGTTATTTTGGCGATTCATTCCCCGGAAACTGCGGTACTTGCGATAACTGTTGCAACCAAAAACCCGTAGAAGATTGGACGATTGAGGCAATGAAATTTCTTTCTTGCGTCGCCAGATGCCAAGAAAAATTCGGCATGAATCACATTATTGACGTGCTGCGCGGTTCCAAAAATCAAAAAGTATTGCAATACCAGCACCACCAACTTTCTACTTACGGAATTGGCAAAGATAGAAGTGCCGACGATTGGAAAAAGTTGAGTCGTTCGCTGTTAAATCAAGGTTTTTTAGAGGAAAGAACAGACGGGTTTCCCATTTTGAAACTGAATGAAAAAAGTTGGGAAATCATGAAACGTCAGCGCACAGTTGAAATCGCCATTGAACCCCAACGGGAAGTACAGGCGAAAGTTCGGTCTTTGGCAGTAGAAGTAGAAGCTTTATTTAGCATACTGCGGACACTACGCAAACAAATTGCCGACGAACAATTTGTGCCACCTTACGTAGTTTTTGCCGATAAAAGCTTGCGAGATATGGCAGAAAAACGCCCGCAAAATCTCAGAGAATTCGAGGAAGTTTACGGCGTTGGTAGCAACAAGCGAGATAAGTACGGTAAGGTTTTCTTGGAGGCGATTCGCACTTTTTGCCAAGAACAAGGATTGCCAAGTGGTGCTGCATCTTCTGATGTCGCTAATCTTCCAAATCTTTCCAACGTTGCGTCTTATTCGCAGATGCAAACTTGGGAATTATACCGACAAGGTTTGACAGTTCAAGGAATAGCTAATGCGCGGGGTATGAGTCCTAATACTATTTCTGGGCATCTGATAGAATTGATGGAAATGGGCAGGGAAGTTGATATAAATTTGTTGGTGGAATCGGAACGCCAGCAGGCGATAGTGTACGCTATTGAAGTTATGGGGGATGAAAAACTGAGAGCAATTTATGATTTTTTGGAAGAACGTTATACGTTTGAGGAGATTAAGTTTGTGCGCGCTTGGTGGCGGCAAAACTATGTCGGTTTTTAACCGCTGATGTAGGCAGATGTACGCTGATGGACGCAGATAATACCAATTCTCCAAACTCTTGCAACAATTATGAGTTTTGGGTTTGTTTACGATCGCGCTTCAGGTAAGGTGCGTCGCTTGGAGATTGTCGCTCTTTTTTAGGATTGGCAGGTGGCGACGCACCCGGAGCGCTACTGTTGCATGAGTTTTGAGAATTAGTATAATTAATAGATAGGAGGGAAAAATGAGAATTAAAAAAGTAGCTTTTGGGGATAATATATTAAAGTGGCATTTTGAACCGATATATTTTTTCCATTTGGCTTTGCTAGCTGGCGGATATGGGATTGGCAAAACTCAAATTTCAAAAGAAATTTTTAAATTGCTATAAGCCAGTAAGCTTGGGTTAGCTAAGCGTCTCATTATTCGCTATGCTTGGGGCAGTTTCGAGAGCGATAAATTACCTTTTTCACTAAACTTGATTGAGCCATAAGTACCTCGTCATATTATGTCCGGTAGATTACCCCTAATACGGTAGGGGCGGGTTTACGAAAAATATCTGCCAATAATTGACAATCTTAAAAACCCGCCATTTAAATCGCGGTTACTTGATCGGAAATGATATCCAACCACTTGTTATCTAAGTAGTAGATTGCGTGAGAGGAAGCAACATTTAAATCCACACGCATGATACTATTTACACTCACGCCCCGCCCCAAGGATTGAATAATGTTGATGCAGCCGGAAAAGATATTAGGTCTCTCTGTGCACTGAGAAACACCCTAACTTTTAGCATTGTACTTGGTTTCGGCAAAATTATATAGATGGGTTTTGGATGGATAAAAATTAAGTTTCTACACTTTACAATTGTACAATAAATGGTTGACTTCGTTAGCCAGCCATTCGTTAAACAGATTGTGCAAAATTTCTTGATACCGTTCAGGGGTTAATTCCGCTGGGAGAAACTTTTCAACCAGAAACAAGTGATATCCTAGTTCTGTTTCAATTGGACGAATTACTTCTCCGGGTTGAGCGCTAAATACGGCGACGGCTATGTCTGGTTTTAAACCCCACCGATAAACCTTGCCTTCGCAACCGCATATATGCCGACGATTTTCGTCAATATCGTAAAGGTGAGCAGCATCAAAAAAGCTGATTTCTCCTTCTTGAATTTGATAAAATAGTTCCTGAGCAAGCTGGGGGTTGGCAACAATTATTTGATAAAGAATTATTTGGTCGAATTGCAATTTGTTTTGAACAAAAATCTTTTCTACTTCTTTGCTGAATAAGTGTTCGGCTAGTTTTTGGCTGAGAAGCCGATCGCGAATCCCGGCCTCTAAATCTTCTACAGAAATCATCTGATCGACCAGCCAAGCAATCGTGTCCGCCGCTTTCTCCAAACGCTTCTCGCGGCGGAGTTGGTCGCCCACAGCTTGAATTTCGTCTGGAGTCACAGTTAACTCCCGTTCCTTGGCTGCTTTCTCAATAACTTTTTTATGCAAAACCTTTTGACTAAATGTTTTTAATTGCATCTCTTGTTTGAGTAGTTCGATGATTTCACTTGCTTCAATCATTGGCCCGTAAAAGTCTTTCATCTTTCTCTCTCAACCTATATGAATTTATTAACTTCATCCCCCGAAGATTCCTGCGGGGTAGTTGGGGTTAACGGTTAAGGGTTAGCTACAAGATGTCATTTGGCAAACTAATAAAATCAGCATTGCTCAAAGTTGTTGCACCCGCTGCGTTAACTGTTCCCAAAACAACAGCTAAAATGCGATCGCCATTATTTGAACTAAACTTAAGCAGAGTGGCGTCTGTCGTACCGTCACCGTCAGTATCAAACGCGACGAGTGTCAAGTCTGTTACCGAAAGTCCCCCTGTCAGCCCAATTCGATCGCCTTCAGCGGAATTGAAATCAAGGAGTTGATCTGCTAAAAGTGGATTAGCTGCTGCACTCGCTGTTTCGGGTCTAAAGGCAAAGGTATCAGCGCCGCTACCTCCAATCAATGTATCGGTGCCGAAGTCGCCGCAAAGAAAATCGTCGCCGTTGTCACCAATTAGCAAATCTTGACCTTTTCCTCCCCGCAAAGTGTCGTTTCCATCGCCTCCATCGATCGCATCATCACCTTTGTTACCTGTGACAATATCGTCGCCGCTTCCTGCAAAAATTCGATCGCTCCCGCTATCGCCAGTAATCACATCGCTCTCGTTGGTGCCCAGCCAATATCCGTCGCCATTGCTGTCGTAGGTGATAGTTAATGCGTCAGGATAGTTTTCTGGGGCGATCATTTCTGGAGGCGGCTTTGTCTCAGCATTGCTGTTGGCATTGTTACCGGGAAGTGCGATCGAATTATTGCTGTTACTGTTATCTGTGGGATTAGAAATTATCGTACTCTCGTCGCCACCACCCGTACCCGCATCCTCATTATTTGAGGGTGTTGGCTGTGTTGGCGGTGTTGCTGGTGTTGGCGGTGTTGGCGCTGGTGCTGGCGCTGGTGCTGGCGGTGGTGTTGCGATGTTAGTTGTTGGTGGATCGCCTGTAGCAGCGGTTGCTTCTGCAGTGCCAGAAGTAGCTCCCGGAGTATAGCCTGTCTGAGTGCTAGTGCTACTGCCTGCGGGGGAAGTTACTGTCGCGCTGCTGTTGTTAGTAACGCCTTGATTATTGGCGATCGAGCTCGTTTCACTCGAACTGCTACTCTCTGAAGGCGCTGGTGTTGGTGCTGGTGCTGGTACGGGGGCTGGTGCTGGTGCTGGTGTTGGTGCTGGTGCTGGTGCTGGTGTTGGTGCTGGTGCTGGTGTTGGCGCTGGTGCTGGTGTTGGCGCTGGTGCTGGTACGGGTGCTGGTATTGGCGCTGGTGTTGGCGCTGGTGTTGGCGCTGGTGCTGGTACGGGGGCTGGTGCTGGCGTTGGTGCTGGTGCTGGTGTTGGCGCGGGTGCGGGTGTTGGTGCGGGTGTTGGTGCTGGTGTTGGTGCTGGTGTTGGCGCTGGTGTTGGCGCGGGTGCTGGAGCTGGTGCGGGTGTTGGTGCTGGTGCGGGCGTTGCGGCGGGCGCCGTTGCTGTCGCGCTGGAAGTCGGAGGAGCAACGGAAGAAGTGGAAGCTTCTGCGCTCCCGCTGCTAGATGTAGCCCCCGCAGCGTAAGCAGTCTCACTGCTGGTACTGCTTCCCGTCGGGGAAGTGGCTGTTGCGCTGCTGGTACTGCCCGCACCGCTGCTATCGGCAAAGGAACTAGATTTGCTGGAACTGCTGCTGCCCGCACCAGGGTTATTCGCCTCCGGCGAATTCAACAGGTTTAAACTATTGCTGTTTCCAACAATATTACTTAAGGGTTCAGATGAATCTAAGGAAGGCATCGCGATTTATCTCCTTTTAGCTATAAAAACGAAAAGCACTTGCGTGAACACCAACACTGCCAATTTAAAATAAAAATGTATGATTTTGAATATTGTGAAGTAATTGCTTTTGACTTCAGACTAAAGACTGATTTTTTTTAATAAGTAGGTAGGCGGGATGAAACTGAACTCTACAGAATCCCAATTTTCTCAGATTTGATTAAATGTTTCAAAAACATCAAAAATGTCAATCTCCATATCATTTACATTCCAATAATTTTCCGATAAAGTCCAGTACACTGTTCAATATTTAAATCAGAGCCCACATCATGTAACAGGAGTAAGTCGTGCCACCATCCTCGCTTGCTATCCTATATGGTTTAAATGCTCAAAAAAAAACTTAATTAAACATGGGTAAAATTCATAAAAATTGAAGTATTAAAACTTGAATAGGAAGCCTTTTGATCTCCTGTTTTTGCATAAGCAATGGCTGTTGCATCCGCTATACTATAGTTAAGCATACCCAAGTTTTTAACAGTTGTGTTAGTTTGAGTATTCGTATAAGTAGTCTGACCGATGGCAACTGCACCTGCACCAGCTACGGCATATCCAAGTCCAATATTTGTTGTGGTCACTGTACCTGCGTAAACACTGCCACCACCCACGACACTGCTGCTTTGATCGAGGGTCTGTAAGTAATTTAAGTCAGATATAATTAAGGAACCACTCATGTTTCCCATACAATAATTTAAGTCAGATATAATTAATGAACTACTCATGTCTCCCCTGCAAAAATTTTTAATTCCACTAGATTTAGTCATTTTAAGAACGACTAGAAGCAACTAGATGTTGAAGACTAACTAGAACTAGATTTTGTGTAACTGCTGGAACTATGATTAGATGAAATATTTACAGCAACACTTTGACTAATTTGAGTCGCTCCATCAGTAGATTTTGAAACTACGCTTTTAGCTTCGGCAATAACTTTGCAATCCGGTGAAACTAGGCGTTTGATAACAACTTTATTCTGAGTCATGATGTTAATAAAAAGACTGTACTAAAATCAACCTATTCTGACAGATTTTAGTTGTCAGAATAGGTTGAAGACTATACAGGCGATCTTTTCTAGTAGTGCCAGAAGTAACTTCCGGCGCTACCAGAGGTAGAAGTAGCATTAGAGCTAGAACCTAAACCTTGAACAGTGGTGGTTTTGGTGATAGCCTGAGTAGATGAGTTCGCGCCCACAGCATCTGCTGCTGCTTCAGCACCAGCAAAATTTCCTTTAACGTTCGTGATAGAGTTGAATACCTTATTAATGGTCAGATATTCACTGATGTTTGCCTTAACATAGGTGACTGAGCTGTCGCCAAAAAAGTAGCCACCTTCAACATTTGCTTCAGCAGATTCCAAGTAATTCAGGTCAGAGATAATCATTTGTTTTGTCCTTTTAAGAGTGAGGTTTTTTTGTTTTCCTGTTACCTAATTTAGCTTGCCTTTTGGTATCTGTGTTGCCATTTTGGCAGTAAGTTTTTTCGGTAACAACTTTGTTTCGTCTGTAATCAATTTATCAAGGTTAACAAGGATTGTGTTGCCATTTTGGCAGAAGCTTTTTATGTCTCGGCTGAACAACCTTGTTTCCTTTGATATCCCTAATATAATCAGGACTTTTCCTGCCGTGTTGCCATTTTGGCAGATCGATCGCAAATCAGAATGTAAAGATAACTTGATGAAATTTTGTTAAGATCCGGGCCGAAAAATGTTGTGTGGCTACTAAAAAACCCGATCGCCCGCGGTGAGTCAACCAAAAAACTGGTACACCCAACGCCCGCAATCGGGTTGTCGATCTCTCGACTAAATTACTTACCCGCCAAATTAAACAAGCGCGTCTTAAATCCCGCAAAAAATCCTTGACTTGGAATTGGCAAACACTCAACCTTCGGCGTCGAGAGATATTGCCCTTCCTTGACTTCAAGTCCAAAACCTGCGGTATCTGAGTGCAACTCGGTAAAAGCCTCAGTTACATAACCCCCTCGAACTCCGGCTCGTTTTTCCCTCACCACTTCCACATAATCTAAATCAGCAATTTTACCCAATGCAGGCTTAGTTTCCGATTTACTCGACTTGCTGATTTGACTGTTTTCCTTAAGCAAGCGGTTGGAAGTACGGTAAGGGATATAGTCGAGGGGGTTGTAACCCGTGCACCGCAAAAGTAAAAAACAAGCCCAAGAATACTTTCCTGCCAGGATGGCTGAAATTATCTCATCCAATTGTTCTGGTTTGATTCCAACTTGGGAATGATTGGCAGAATGGTGAAATTGGGAAGTCATTATTTTATCCTGTTTTGTGTATAGAGAGTGACAAAGGACAACAACCACTTAACTAAGTTCTACAAACTCATGCCACCCTTTTGTAGCTGCTTGAGAGGGTCAAGCAAAATGTCGGCTATGCTGCGCTGGCGGATGACAATTTCCGCAGTAGCTGTTTGGCCAGCTTTGAGTTTCCAGGTTTGGTTTTTGGCTTTCACTGAGTCTCTATCGATACTCACTTCCACCCGGTAAAAAACACCCAATCGCTCGTCGGTTTTGGCATCCGGCGAAATAGATAAAACTTTTCCCGGAATCACGCCGTAATTTTGATAAGGAAAAGCATCGAATTTGACTTGCACCGGCATTCCGGTTTTGACAAATCCCGCTTCTCGGTTCGGCAAACTGACTTCCAGCACCAGAGGAGCGTGATTCGGAGTCATTTCTGCAATAGTTTGACCCGGTTGAACTACTTCGCCTTTGTTGTGAACGTTGAGTGCGGAAATCACTCCGCTGACGGGTGCGTAGAGAAATCTTTGTTTGAGCTTATTTTTTGCTTGATCGAGCAGGGTTTGGGTTTCGGCAATTTTGGATTTGACTTGATTTAATTGCATTTCCAACTGCTGAATTTTTTGCTCTTTTTCTAACTGCATTTGGCGCGCTGCGGCTTGTTTGCTGGCGGCTTCGGCTTGCAGTCGATCGACTTCTGCCAGTTGTTGAGTTAATTCACCTTGGGTTCTAGAAATGGCGCTAGTTCGATCGCGCAAATTTTGCTCGACTTCAAACAACCTTTCCTTAACCACGGTTGCATCAGACAGTTGACTCCTGATGGCAGCACTTTGCCTGTCGCGCACGGTTTGCTCGACTTCAAAGGCACGATCGTCAGCCTGAGTTGTCTCTCCCAACTGGCTTCTAATCACGGCATTTTCGCTTTCCCGCAGAGCTTCCTCAGCTTGAAACAATACGTCTTTTGACAGTGCTCCTTCATCTACCAAAGGTTTGAGACGCGCGATCCGCTCTTTGTGAGCCACCACTTTTGCTTGCAATTGCGACAGCAATTCTTGAGTCTTGCGTTGCAATGGTTTCACCTGATCGCGCCGCCCTTGCTGGGAGTTAATATCTGTTTTCAGTTGCGAGAGCAAGTCTTGCACATCCTTTTCCAGAGGTTTGAGCTGTTGTTGCCGCGCTTGCTGAGACACTACATCTGCTTGCAATTGCTCGATTTGAGACTGCGTGGTGGCCGCTGAAGCGCTAGCACGGGCGATCGCAGCTTCAGCCCCCCGCTGCTCTGCTGCAGCAATAGCTTGGCTCGCTTCAACTTCCAGTTTAGTTCTCTCGATCGAACTCATCTGCTGCACCAATTGAATTCGATCAGCGTCCAGAATTTTCTCAAGACGCTCCACCTCGCTCTCGGCATTCGACGGGTCTAATTCCGCCAATAATTGTCCAGCTTTGATTTTTTGACCTTCTTTGATAGCGAGGTTAATAATTTTTCCCGTCTCCGTCGGGTGAATTTTGTAAACAGCGCCTTTGGGAACTAATTTGCCCTGAGCATGACCAACCTCGTCAATTTTTCCCAAAGTTGCCCACGCTCCAAAAGCTACGGAAAAAACCATTCCTCCTAATATCAACCGCTGGGGAAAAGATACTGGTGGCTGGTCGAGTACCGAGTGCAAAGAAGTAGACCAATTATTCGCATCAGGCTGTCGTAACTGTAATTTTGCAATATTGATACCGTCATGAGTTTGAGAAGAGCGATTTTGAGATTCGACAACTTCTAAAGAGCGCTCTTTTTTTCGGATTTCGTTTTCTTGCCTAGAAGCTACGCCCCCATAAACTTCGCCTATTTCGTTAGGAGCGTGGCCTAATTCTTTGGCATCTTCTGAAAACATTGTCTTTCCTCCAAATTAGTCTGTTGACTGTTGGCAGTTGGGAGTTGTTAGGAGCTATCAGTCAGGAGTCAGAAGTAAGTGATATCATGTCCGGTCGAGCGATCGCGATTTTTGTAGGGGCTCCCCTCACCAACAATACCTGCCAATAATTGACAATCTCAAAAACCCGCCCGACCGGGATATTATGGTTAATCGATCGGACATGATATGAAAATTATCTTTAGCCTTGTCTTGCTAATGACTAATGACCAATGACTAATGACTAATGACCAATGACTAATGACTAATGACCAATAACTAATGACTAATGACTAATGACTTAAATATCGAGTTGTTGCTGAGCGAGGTGATAGTAAAGTCCGCGTTCAGCCATCAATTCATCGTGGTTGCCTTGTTCGGCTAAAATGCCTTTCTCTAGAACCAAAATGCGATCGGCATTACGCACCGTAGACAACCGGTGAGCGATAATAAACGAAGTGCGATCGCGACTAATTCGGGCGAGATTTTGCTGAAACCTGCGCTCAGATTCGGTATCCAGCGAAGAAGTTGCTTCATCCAAAACCAAAATCCGGGGATCGCCCAAAAGAGCGCGGGCGATCGCAATTCGTTGTCGCTGGCCCCCAGACAAACTCGTTCCCCTTTCCCCCACAGGAGTTTGATAACCCAGCGGCATATCTTGAATAAAAGCGTGAGCTTCTGCTAGCTTCGCCACTTCTATCGCCTGTTCCAAGCTTGCAGAAGCAGCATCGCTTCCGTTTTTATACAGCGTAATATTTTCCAAAATCGTTCCCGAAAACAAGAAACAATCTTGAGGAACAACACCCAACTGAACTCGCAGCGACTGCAAAGAAATGTGCCGAATATCGTGGCCGTCAATTGTCAGCCGCCCCTTTTCTGGATAATAGAAACCTTGCAGCAGCTTTACCAAAGTGCTCTTACCGGAACCGCTGCGGCCGACAATTGCCACAGTTTCTCCAGCTTGCACCTCAAAGGAAAGATTTTGCAGCGTATTGCGTTCCTCATCCTGAGCATAACGGAAAGAAACATTGTCAAACTTGACGTTTCCCTGAATGCGAGGCAGCACCAGCATTGGCTTGTAAGGGCTTTCTTCAGGTTGGGCAGAGAATACATCATCCAAACGCTCGATCGAAACCAGCACTTCTTGAAACTCATCCCAAAGTCCCACCACTGAAAGCACAGGAGAAATTACGCTCCCAATCATCATATTAAAAGCCACAAATTGACCGATCGTCAACTCGTCTTGAATCACCAGCATTGCACCGTACCACAGCAAAGCCGTACTCCCCAAAGTATTAATCCCACCCCCGATCACCTGCAAAGAATTAGCCAACTTCTGCCCGCGAAATTTAGCATTAATCAGGGAAGTTAATTGGTCTTCCCAGCGCCAGCGCATTTCTCGCTCAGCAGCAGTTGCCTTAACCGTCGCCACCCCAGTAATCATTTCCACCAAAGATGAATTTTGCTTGGCACTTTCGGTAAAAATCTCCCGCGACACTTTTCGCAGAAAGGGAGTTGCAACTAAAGTCAAAATCACGATCGGCGGAATCAACGCCAGCACCAACAACGCCAGACGCCAGTTATAGTAAACCATCAGTCCGATGTAAACCACAGCCATCAAAGCATCCAACCAAGCCGTAATAGCTTGGCGAGTCAAAAATGCCTGAATTTTTTGATTTTCCTGAACCCGCGTCAAGATATCACCCACCTGACGAGATTCAAAAAACTTAATCGGCAAAGTGAGAGTGTGACTGATAAAGCCGCTAATTAAAGTCAAGTCAATGCGGTTCGACAAATAATCCAGCAAATACTGTCTCGTTGCACCCAACAGCGTTCGCCAAACACTAAACAACAGCAGTCCGATCGCAAAAACGTGCAGAGTTACTACGCTTTTACTGACAACCACTTGATCGAGAATTACTTGGGTAAATAGGGGAGTAACTAAACCAAATAATTGGAGCAACAAGGAGAGGATCAGAATTTGGGCGATCGCAGCCCGGTAGGGCCAGACTATGCCTACAAAATTTTTAAGTTTGATACCTTGATGTTCGGCAGTGTGATTGCGGTATAGTTCCGCTGTCGGGTCTAAAATTAGGGCGTACCCAGTCCAATTTTCGGTAAAATTTTTAATGCTCATCCACCGCTTGCCCGCAGCCGGATCAGCCACTAAAACCTGTTGATTTTTAAAGCGATAAACTGCCACGTAGTGATTGCCTTGCCAGTGAGCAATCCAGGGATTTTGATTTCGCAGCGGAGTTAAAGAAGCTCGCACGGGACGGGTTTGAAATCCCATCCTTTCCGCTGCTTTTGCCAGACTCTTGAGCGACGCGCCACTGCGGCCGATTTCTGCCAATTCCCGCAAGTAATTTAGGCTGAATTTCTTACCCCAATATTCGCTAATCATGGCTAAGCAAGTAGCTCCACAATCTGCTGAACTCTGTTGTTGAATGAATGGGTGTCTGCTGATAAACCAGCGCCGCTGCTTGGGTTTGGGAAAGCTGATGATTCCGGTTGCGGGTTTTTGCCGATCGACTGCGGTTAATTTTGATGGCTCGGTTTGTGAGGTAGAGCTGGCCTTTTGGGGCGGCGTTACTAAGCTTAAGATTGGAGGTTTGCGGATGATTTTAGGGCGGGAATTGCTTTCGGAACTAATTGTGGCGTTGGCGATTTCCCACTGTTCGCTGCTAAGCTGGTAAATTATCAGGTCTGTTACCGCTATCCAGTCGCTCTTTACATCTGAATGTTCCCATTTACTGCCGAGAATTGGCGGTGCTTGACCTTGAATTTGACCGCTGCGGAGCCAAAAATGATTGTTGGAGTTTTGGCAGTGCTCGGTGAGGGAAACTCCGGCAGGAATTCGGATTTCTTCTATGTAAGGAAGTAAGTGGGGCCACAGAAGCTGTTGTTTGTGGGGAGGGAGCGATCGCAAATCTGTTTGTGTCTTGAAAAATATTAACCGCTGTCGCTCTTGAAATTCTTGCCGCCAGTGCTGTTGCAGTTGCTGGAATTCTTCTAAAATCAGCTCCAATGTGGTGGCCGTAATTCGACCGATTTGGCAAGTGCCAGCCGCAATTGCCCTGTAAGGCAGTCCGCTTTCAATAAATAGGTTATCTGTCCCAAATATTGCTCCGACTTCCAGTACCACCGCCGAAATTTCCTGCTGTTGCGACGCTTCTACCGCTAGCAGCCTGACTCTTCCCTCGCAAACTAAATAAAAATTGCGTGAAGCGAAGCTATCCCGTAGGGAATCGCTCTGTTCTTTTTCAAGGAAATTGTTGCTATCTGATGTTTGATATTGAGTGATTTCATCTCCGAGTTGAAACTCGCAAATTTCACAGGCTGTATTTAATTTCGCCACTAAAGTCTGCCCTGCACCGACTTCCTCGAAAATTTTCTGAATAGCCGGGAAATTTTCCAAGGCTTCTGGGGTTTTAAAAATTTGATTTCCCACCCCTAATTTTTTTTTCATAACTTACCCTGTCAAAAAGTTGTTTCATTTTTTTTGAATGGCAACTAACCCGGTTATGAGCGATTTTTATTGGTTTAGTTGCAACCTAGTTGGCTTACAAACTGTTTGTCGATATGTCCGACTAACACCTCTTAGTTACGGCATCCCTTCAACGCCTTTAGGATATATAAAATTGCGTTTTTTCAGGATTTTGTGGTGATTACGTAAGTGTGGTTTTGGCTGGCTCTCAGTTTAACTTACAGAATCGTGGTTTTGGCTACCTTTAAGGGCAATCTTTACGTAATCTTTATAAACCTACAGTAATTATACGGATATTTGTGAAGATTTTGTGAAGCTGGGCGAGGCAGGTGTTGTGTCCGGTATACGTATATATACACAGAAATTGACATTCACAACTCAAAAACCATCAATTTTCGACGCTTGTTTGTGAAATCCAGGGCCGGATCGTGGTAAAGAAATATTGATGGCTGTTAATTTGTAGCAGCAATTCAAGCAATTAATTGACCCTCTGGTCTGGGTATATAACGGATTAAAGTAAGATGGAAAGTTTTGCTATTGATAACGGTCTTCCATTTGGGGGTGACTTCTGTGATGGCCTAAACCCATCACTATCGCTACCCATCACTATCAATCTAAACCCCGATTAAAAGTATCGGTTTCTCTGCTTAAGGAATTTTGTGCGATCGCACTCAGTGTCTTGGTTCTCCAAAAGCATGGAATAGTGTAGAATCCAACAACCAACTCAGGAAATTGTCGAACCTGCTTTACAAAAACTGGATATGATGATTGTCATCCCGACGGGCGGTGGCAAGTCTTTGTATTTTCAATTATCGACACTGTTGAAAGCAGGATTGATAATCGTGGTTTGGCCGTTAATTGCTCTGATACAATACCAGATAGTTGCGATAAGTCATTAACTATGCAGAATCCAGCGATTGCCGCCGCAAAATCTAGTTAAATTATTTTGGGGATGGGAGGAAGGGTACTTTTCGGCACATCTTAGCCCTATCATCTGTTGTTGAATTCACCCTATTTCATGCCGCTTCACCTGAGTTGTGCTCAGTCAAGGCAACTGCTAGTAATTGAGCAGCCTGCACGTTACTCATTGCGACTTCCCAAATGCCTTTTGCACAATAGCTGTAAAAGTTAGGAACAGGCAGAAACAATGAATCAAAGTTTAATGAATCTGTAAGATCGCACTTCAGAGACAATTGAAATTAAAATGTACTATAAATCATGCAAATTACGATCGACCTTCCCGACAATCTCCCCCTGACTGAAGCCGATGTGAGGATAGAATTGGCGATCGTACTTTATCAGCAGCACAGCCTCAGTCTCGATCGATCCGCTCAACTTGCTGTAATGTCTGTGGACGACTTCTACCAACTATTAATCAGTCGCCATATTGTCACCCCGCCCGCAGATCCCGATGACGAACCCACCGAAATCGTCCTAGCCAGTCTCCGTAACTCCCTCCAGCAAATTAAAGAAGGCAAATTACATCCTATTTCCGAACTGTGGGAGGGGATTATCCATCGCGTTTGAAAAAGTAACCAAATTCATAATAATGCTAGACCGATCGCACTAAAAGTAACTACTATTAACTTTCGTAAATTTATGTGTTTCTGTGCAACTACAGCATATTCCAGGTTGATGAAGTACAGTAGCCGCTAAATTTATATTGTGTGATTTTAATATGTAGGGTGCGGATCTGGGACCTTTTAAATGGAACTTGCAGATTGTTGGTGGCGACGCACCGATGCTTACTACAAGATTGTGTGTACCGCAGATACATAGAATATGCTGTATAAGTTCCATCATCTTGCATCTCTAATTGTCCGAATAGATAATGGCAGGTTGGCAAACTGTCACGAGACTGCCAGATAGTTCTAAAATAACTGTGATATTAAACTTATAGCCAATAACTTTATCTGCACAAACTCAGGAAAATACCTTATGAACAGCACAGCATCTTACGCATCATCTCAAATGGCAGATCGCGAACGCGCGAACCTCAGCAAGCTAATCGATTACAGTTCCATTCGATCGATACCCGAAATTTGGGCGATCGTCAAACAAAAATTCGGTCAAACCGTCGCCCTCCACGACCCCCACACCCAGCCAGAAATCAAACTCACCTACACCGACCTGTACCAGCAAATCCAGCAATTCGCCGCCGGCTTACAAGCCCTAGGCATCGAACCAAATCCCGAAGAAGCAGTCCCTCCCCGCGTCGCCCTCTTCGCAGACAACAGTCCCCGCTGGCTGATAGCCGACCAAGGTATCATGATGGCCGGGGGCGCCAACGCCGTTCGAGGCGCCACCGCCGACCCCGAAGAACTCCTGTACATCATCCAAGACAGCGGCAGCACCGCCTTGGTAGTCGAAAACCTGGCATTACTCAAAAAACTGCAACACCGCCTCCCAGATTTGCCCATCCAACTCATCGTCCTCCTCTCCGACGAAGAACCGGAAACCAGCCAAACCCTAAGCACAGTCAAATTTTCCCAAGTGATGACCACAGGGGCAAACCGTCCCCTCAAACCCACCAACCACAAGCCTCAAACCCTTGCCACCCTCCTCTACACCAGCGGCACCACCGGCAAACCCAAAGGCGTCATGCTGACTCACGGCAACCTCCTGCACCAACTCAACACCTTGGGCACAATTCTCCAGCCCGAAGGCGGCGACGGCGTCCTCAGCATTCTGCCCAGTTGGCACGCCTACGAACGCAGCGTCGAATACTTCCTGCTTTCCCAAGGATGCACGCAAATTTACACCAATATTCGCTATTTCAAACAAGACTTTAAAACTTACAAACCCCAGTACATGGTCAGCGTTCCGCGCATCTGGGAATCGATTTATGAGGCCGTACAAAAGCAATTTCGGGAACAGCCGCCTAACAAACAAAAATTGGTGAATTTCCTGTTATCTGCCAGCCAGCAATACATCGAGAACCGCCGCATTTCCCAAGGATTAACTCTCAGTTTGAAACCGGCTTCTGCTTCCGAAAAACTAATCGCCCGCATCAAAAGCATTCTGTGGTCGCCCGTACACGGCCTGGCAGAAAAATTGGTTTACAAAAAAGTCAGGGAAGCTACAGGGGGACGCTTAAAATGGGCAATTAGCGGCGGCGGTTCTTTGGCAACGCATTTAGACAATTTCTTTGAAATAGCGAATATCGGTTTGTTGGTGGGATATGGTTTAACCGAAACGTCCCCGGTTTTAACTGTGCGCCGCCCTTGGCACAATCTTAAAGGTTCCGCTGGACAGCCCATTGCCCATACGGAAATTAAAATAGTAGACCCAGAAACCAGACAGCAACTGCCCACAGGCCAGCGCGGCTTAGTATTGGCGCGCGGGCCGCAAATCATGGCAGGTTATTATCTTAATCCCCAAGCGACTGCCAAGGCGATCGACTCCGAAGGCTGGTTCGACACCGGCGATTTGGGCTGGCTGACACCGGGAAACGACTTAATCTTGACCGGGCGGGCCAAAGATACGATCGTCCTCACCAACGGCGAAAACATCGAACCCCAGCCCATAGAAGACGCCTGCGTCCGCAGCCCCTACATCGACCAAATTATGCTAGTAGGTCAAGACCAGAAATCCGTCGGCGCCTTAATTGTCCCCAATGCAGAAGCCGTGCAGAAATGGGCAGAAACTCAAAATCCCCCCTTACACGAAATTGACTGGAATAGCAAGACAATTCAAGATTTATTTCGCAAAGAATTGAACCGAGAGGTGCAAAATCGCCCTGGATACCGCGCGGACGATCGCATCGGCCCGTTCCGCTTGATTCAGGAGCCATTTTCGATCGAGAATGGAATGTTGACCCAGACCCTGAAAATTAAGCGCCCGGTTGTGACGCAACACTACCGCGATATGATTGACGGGATGTTTTGAAATATTCGCTGGACTTGGGGAATGGAAAAGAAAAAATTATCCCAACACCCGAGTCCCGATTCCGAGTCCTCAGTCCTGGGCCATTAGTTCAGGTTTACCAACTAATGACTCATGACTAATGCCTAATTCCTAATTGACAAGCAACAACTTTATGGAACCACAATTACTCTTGAAGCGATCGATTAACGTTAAAGTCGTCGTTACTCCTCGCTGGAAAGAAGAAGCTCAACAGCAACTCCAAGCCCAAATCAACCAAATAGACTCTCAGCTACAACAGTTAGAAATGCAAGGGCAGCGGATGATTTCAGAAATCCAAAAGTCAAATTTGCAGCCCCCAGGCCCGCAAGTAATGCAGCAAATAGAAAACATTCAAGTGCAGGTGAATCAAAGAAAAAGCGAACTGCTAGAACAGAAAAACCAAAACCTGCAACAGCTTCAGCAAGTGCAGGTGCTAGACCTGGAACAAGAAGTGAGTCAAGGTCAAATTGACGGCACATTCACTGTCGGGCTGGGAGAAAACTTGATTCAAAAAATGCAAGTAGAAATTCTCCTCCGCGACGGCATAGTCGAAGAAATTCGAGGTGATATTTAGAAATTGGTAAGTGGTAATTGGCGATCGGTAATTGGCAATTGATTTTGAGTCAACAGTCACACATCAAGAATGCGAGACACTGGCATAATAATAAGTATTGCCAGTGGCCGATCGCCAATGCTCAATTGCCAAATACCGATTACCTATTACCAACACAAAAGGACTTTTTACAGATGATTCGCGAAGTTTTCATGCCAGCCCTGAGTTCTACCATGACAGAGGGCAAAATTGTTTCCTGGGTCAAATCCGCCGGAGACAAAGTAGAAAAAGGCGAAACGGTGGTAGTCGTTGAATCCGACAAAGCCGACATGGATGTCGAGTCTTTCTACGAAGGCTATTTAGCAATAATTATCGTACCTGCAGGCGAAGTAGCTCCGGTGGGGGCGGCAATCGCCCTGGTAGCAGAAACAGAAGCCGAAATCGCCGCAGCTCAGCAGCAAGGAGCAGCCGCCCCAACCGCAGCAGCAGCCCCTGCTCCCAGCCCCGCTCCTGCGATCGCAGCTACATCCTCAGCAGGTTTACAGCAAAATGTTAGTCGCCAAAACGGCCGCAGCGTCGTTTCTCCCCGCGCTCGCAAATTAGCCAAAGAGTTTAAAGTAGATTTGAATTCTATCAAAGGCAGCGGGCCCAACGGTCGCATTGTCGCAGAGGATGTGGAAGCAGCAGCCGGCAAAGCCCAACCCGCTCCGGTTCAACAACCGGTAACAGTCCCCGCAGCACCCGCACCGGCATCTGCAGCACCCGCCCCCGCAGCAGCCAAACCCGCACCCGCACCAGTCCCGGCGATCGCACTTTCGGGCCAAAAAGTACCGATGAATGCGCTGCAAAATGCGGTGGTGCGGAATATGGAAGCAAGTTTGAGCGTGCCTTCTTTCCGCGTCGGTTACACAATTACTACTGATAATCTGGACAAACTCTACAAACAAATTAAGTCGAAGGGCGTCACGATGACGGCTATGCTGGCGAAGGCTGTAGCTGTAACTTTACAAAAACATCCTCTGCTGAATGCTTCTTATGTGGAGTCGGGAATTCAATACCGCGCTGATATTAATGTGGCGGTAGCGGTGGCGATGGATGGCGGTGGTTTGATTACGCCGGTGTTGCAAAATGCCGATCGCCTCGATATTTATTCGCTCTCCCGCACTTGGAAGGATTTAGTCGATCGCGCCCGCACCAAGCAGTTAAAGCCTGATGAATACAGCACGGGAACTTTTACTCTTTCCAATTTGGGAATGTTTGGAGTAGACAAGTTTGACGCGATTTTGCCGCCGAATCAAGGCTCGATTTTGGCGATCGGCTCTTCGCGGCCGCAAGTAGTGGCAAATGAAGATGGTTTGATGGGAGTGAAGCGCCAAATGCAGGTGAATATTACTTGCGATCACCGGATTATTTACGGTGCTGATGCTGCGTCTTTCTTGCAAGATTTAGCGAAGTTGATTGAGACAAATCCTCAGTCTTTGACGCTTTAGCGATCGTCCTAAATCTCCCTTTTACTGTTATTGGCAGGAAAGGGGGATTTAGACTTAGCTTTTAATGAGATGTCTAATTTTGGAATGATTTAACCGCAGAGACCGCAGAGGACACAGAGGAAGAGAAGAGAGAGATCAATAATTCCGATACCAACGGATTTGATATTACTCGTTAATACGATGAAAGTGCAAGTTTTGTCTGTTCAACCTGCGATTAGCCCTAATACTCGCGAGGTTTTGCTGTCAGTTGGTACGGATACACACAAATTTCTTTTACCGGAGGCAGTCGCGGCATTGGGGCTGCGATCGAAAGCAGTGTTTGACCCGTGAAAGCGCTGATGTTGCCTTTGATTATACCAATTCGCCCGATCGCCCAACTTAGCACAGACGTAGCGCTCAGCTTTCGATCGCACCTTCCTGAGTCCGCGCACCATTTCCCAAATTGTTGGGCGTGAAGTCGGTTTCGATCGTCGGACGCTCAAACAATTTACCAATTACCAATTACTAATTACCAATTACAAACTTGCGTTATTTCTGTTTTAGGACTACCAACGTAATGTCGTCAAAAACTTTATGTTTGTCAATATGTTGCCGCAGATCATCAATTACTGCTTGTCGAATTTCTTCAGCGGTTTTCTGGCGATTTTCTTTGGTCACTTGGCACAATCTTTCTATGCCGTAATACACTTTATTTATATTTATAGCTTCGGTAATTCCATCTGTGTAAAGCACTACTACATCCCCTGGATTAAGATGCACTTGAATTTGGGAAACAAAATCAGCAATATCTTCCTCTAATCCCAGAGGAAAGCCGAGTTCCATTGTATCGATCCGTTCGATGTTACCATCAGTACGGACTACAATTATTTCTTCATGTTGACCGCTGAGGCTGAAGTTACTATCTTGATAATCTAACAAAGCCAAGGTCATGTTTCTAGACGAGTCTATGCGCTCGATATTGGCATAAAGGGTGCGGTTTAACACATCAAGAAACTTCACCGGATCGGTTTCGTTCATTTGTTGGAGAGTGCGGACGGCGGTTTGCGCCATAATCATTAATACGCCACTTTCTAAACCATGTCCCGTAACATCGCCGATGCTAATTTTTACCCGATCATTTTGGGTTAGTACGTCGTAGTAGTCGCCACCCACTTCATCGGCAGGTTCCATATATCCAGCTATTTCTAATCCTTTAATTTTATCTAGTTCTGATTGTTTGGGCAAGATCATTTGTTGCAGTCGTTTGGTGACTTCTAACTCAGCACTGAGGCGGATGTTTTCGGCTTTAAGTTTGTTGTTGAGGTCGCTAATTTCCTGGTTTGCTTGGGCGAGTTGGGCGGTGCGTTGTTGCACTTTATCTTCTAAAGTTTGATAGAGGCGGGCATTTTCGATGGAGATCGCAGCTTGGGCGGAAATGATGTTGAGGACTTCTAGGCGATCGCGCGTAAAAGCCCCCGCTGTTAAATTATTTTCTAGGTATAAGATGCCTACCAACTTACCTTGATTGATCAGGGGGCTACACAAAATAGATTTAGGTCGCTGCTGAATAATATACGGGTCAGAGGCAAACCTGCTTTTATTCGTTGCATCATCGATCGCAACAGTTTCTTGCGTGCGTTCTACATAATTAACCAGGGAGATAGGAATCTCTTGACTTTCAGTCGCTGACTTGGATATTAATTGACATCGTTCACCCGTACATTGAGCTTCAATTGTCCACTTACCTGCTGGGTCAGGTATGATAAAATAAAACTTTTCTGCTCCCGCGTTTTCCAGCAAGACTTGCATCAAGTTCGAGAGTAACTTATCTAAATTAACTTCCCCTGAGAGCGCTTGGGAGGCTTTGATAATTGTTGATAAATCCAGCTCGTTTGCAGCACCTGAACTGGTAGAAGTGACAGTGGTTCTGCTCTGAACCATCGTTTCGTCTCTTCCACTCGTCAGGCTATTTTTCCTACCGACGATAGGTGCGAGTAATTCAGCATGGCGCTCTTCTAAATCTTTAACTTTTGCCTTTGCTCCCCAGCGAATATAAGCATAGTAAGCGTCTATCATGTAGGTACGCGCTACTTTCTGACGACCTAATGCTAAATAGAATTCTCCAGCTAATTCATTGGCAAGGGCTTCGTGCTGAACGTATCCATTTTCCTTGGCTCCATCAATCGCCCGGTCGTAATATTCCATTGCTGAAAAAGATTGCCCCAAGACGCGGGCTTTTTCGGCCTCTACTAAGTCATACTTATGCTGGGAATTGGCTGGGCAATGTAACGCCCAATTTTTTATGCTTTTCTGAGTTTCTTCTACTTGGTTGAGGTATTCTTGTTTCTTTTCTTCCTCTCCTGAATCTTCCTGAGCATACTGGGCTAAAAGAAGCAGACCATAGTAAAAAGTATGTTCAATAAAACTAATATTTGATTGAACGTAACCTGAATATTTCAACCCCTCTCTTGCAAAATCGATAGCTTCTTCATACTGCTTAAACAAATAGCAAACTACAGTTTTGGCAAAATAAAGCCTGAACAAGCAAATGAAATTCTTTACTTCTCTTAAATAAGAGATAGCTTTTTCCTCATTTAATATGCTGCCCATCAAGAGCAGCTTATTATCTGTCATCCCCCTTAAATTTTCTACTAATTGACCGAGGATTTTGAGTAAATATAACTGGTGTTCTTGGGACAATCTCTCTGCCAAGTCAATATATAGTTTTTGCTGTTCTTGCACGTAGTCTAGATGCTCTGCCTTAAAAAATAAATGCGAGCAATAGTAATCAGCAGCATGACAAGCATATTCTATATCTCCAAATTCTAAGCCGCTATTAATTGCTTGACGAAGGGCTTCTATCGTTTCCCTAGTATGCTTTTTGAGGTGGATAATACCGATGGAAACATTAACTAAAACTTTAGAACGAAACTCTCTAGCATCTAACTTCTCTAATAGCTGCAAAGCCAGTTGCCCCAGTTGATAGGATAAATTTATATCTGAGAATAGCCAAGATACGAATATACCGTAAATAGAATAGCCGTAAGTAGATTGCGGCGAATTCCCGTACTGACGAGAAAGTTCCACCATAGTATATATAATAGGTAGCGATAGCGGGCTTTCTGCAAAGCAAGCAGGTGGGAATATAAGAACTAAAAGCTGCATAGCAGCCCGCTTGTAGGGTTCGCTCATTTCAGGCAGGTTTGCTAACTCCTCAATATTGAGTTCTTGCGGGGGTGATTCATATAGGGTCACTCCTAGCATCTTTAGAACTTGCAGTCCGGCATCTAAGCCATCATTATTTTGATTTTTAGCGAGGTAAATTCTAATTTTCAGTACGTATAACTTGACTTGTTCGAGGATGGTTTTGACTTTTTGGAGAGCGCGATCGCACAAAATTTCCGCTCGTTCTAAATTGGCATTGAGATATTCGGCTTCCGCCGCTTCCCGATAAAAATTAAATGTCACATCGTATCTACTTTCCCAGCTATCTTGGCTCAGGAGTTCTATACCTACATTCAAATAATTAACAGCGGCTTCATATGCAGTAGCTGCCTTCGCTTTCTGTCCAGCAATCAGGTTTAATTGGGCTAACTCATCTTTTTCTGACTGATTAGTTAGCAAATCTGTGCCAAAATTCAGTTGGTTAACCAGAGCAAAAATATTATCTTTTCGCTCTTGCTGTGTTGTATTATTCAGCAACAGTTGACCAATTTTCAGGTGAGTGGCTTTTTTGTCTGACTCTGGAATCAAAGAATAAGCAGCTTGCTGCACCCGGTCATGCAAAAATTTGTAGTCAACTTTGATATCGCGTATAGATGCCAACTCTTCCTGGGCAAATACTAGAGGAATTTTGTAATTTTCAGACAGCGGCAGAATCAAACCCGCTTGCATTGCTTCCCACAAATGAGCAGCCGTCGCTAAGTTTGATTCTTCATTGACAATTGATAAAACTTCTAAATTAAATTGGTTGCCGATACAAGCCGCTAGTTTTAATAATTTCTGGGTTGTTTCTGGGAGTTTGCGAATATTTCTGGCAACCAGTTCAACAATATTGAAATCTGCGATACCAATTGCTTGGATTTGTTGAATATCCCACTCCCAGCGGTCTGTATCTACTTGATAAACCAGCAGATTTTCCGAGTACAGGGTTTTGAGTAGCTGCGTTAAGAAAAACGGATTGCCTTGGGTTTTATTAAAAAGTAATTCAGAAAAAACTTTAATTTTGTCTGAGTTTACGCTGGCATCGAGAGTGTCGGCGATTAATTGGTTGACGCTATCCAAAGCCAGCGCCTGAATGGTGATATTATTCACCACCGTTTCAGTTTCTTGAATTTTTTCTATTGTCTGAATTAAAGGATGAACGGGACTGACTTCGTTATCTCGATAAGCTCCAATCGTTAATAAATATTTGCTATCTGGGTCAGTGACTAAGAGTTGGATTAACTTTAGAGATGCCGAATCTGCCCATTGTAAATCGTCTAGGAATATGACTAGCGGGTGTTCTGGTTGACAAAAAACGCGAATAAATTGTTGAAATACCCGATTAAATCTGTTTTGGGATTCCGATGAACCCAGTTGAGGAACTTCAGGCTGTTTACCGATAATTAGTTCGACTTCCGGGATAACATCAATAATAACTTGACTGTTATTATCTAGCGCCTTTAATAAGTTTTCTTTCCAAATAGCAATCTGTTCGGAACTTTCGGTTAATAGCTGACGAACTAATTCTTGAAATGCTTGGATTAACGCCGCATAGGGAATATTGCGCTTAAACTGGTCAAACTTACCCGCAATAAAATATCCCCTAGCTGCTACAATTGGTTTATGAACTTCATTGACGATTGAAGTTTTACCAATCCCGGAATAACCGGAAACTAACATCATTTCGGTAGCACCGAGGCTGACTCGTCCAAAGGCATCTAGAAGAATTTGGACTTCGGTTTCTCTACCATAAAGCTTCTGGGGAATTAGTAATTGGTTGCCGCGATCGCGTTGACCGATGGGAAAATTTTCAATCTTTCCAGTTGTCTGCAATTGCTGCAAACAAGTTTCCAGGTCAAATTTTAATCCCGCCGCACTTTGATATCGATCTTCCGCATTTTTTGCTAACAGTTTCATCACAATATCTGAAACCGCTTGAGGAATTTCTGCTACCTCTTTAGGTGGGACGGGTTGTTTGGCAATATGAGAGTAAACCAACTCCATCGGATCGGTGGTAGTAAATGGCAACTGGTTGGTCAGCATTTCATAGAAAGTCACTCCCAAAGAGTAGAAGTCGGTGCGGTAGTCAATTGCTCGATTCATCCTTCCCGTTTGTTCGGGTGACATATAAGCGAGAGTCCCTTCTAGCAAGTTGGGATTGCTAATGCTTTGGTTTTTCAATTCCAAGCGCGATGAAATACTAAAGTCAGTCAGTTTTACTTTTCCGGTCGCTGGATTGATAATGATATTTGAGGGCTTAATGTCTTTGTGAATTATCGGTACTTGATGGAGATAGATCAAAGTTTCGGATAGAGCGATCGCTACCCTCAGCAACTCGGTTATTGACAGGTTATTGGCTGCCATAAAATGATAAAGGGATAGACCCCCAAAATCTTCTAATATTAGCGCTAAACTATTCTGATAATTTTCTAAGTTGTAAGTTTTGACAATTCCTTCACACTCTAAATTTTGAGTAATTATAAATTCTTGCCTTAAATTGGTGATTTGTTCAAGGCTAGGATAATCATATTTAATAATTTTAATGATAACTGGTTGTCTGTAACCATCTTTTTTAGCTCTATATACAACAGTCCTTACTCCTTCGTAAATTTTTTCTATAATTTCGTATCCCGAAAGAACTATCATATTTTTACTTTCCTTTCTTGTTTGATTTTTTTAAATAGTGTATAGGAACCAAGAAGCCCACTGCCAAAAGCGCGATCGCGCTTTTGGCAGGTGAGTTTCTTAAGGAAAATGGGGGTACACCTCCTTCTCAAACAGCTCCTGAATCTTTCGCTCGTTTTGATTGACTAGCTTTTCGTAATCTTGTTTCACTGGAATCTTGTAACTAGCTTCTGGGCGCTTAGAAATCTGTCGCAACCATGCTGTATGCAACGTAAACCCAAACTTGAGTTTTGAATTATGCAATTGGCACAGGGGGCCATCTGACAGTTTGTTACCATTGAAAATCCAAATTTGATTTGTGGGCCCCAATTTTTTGTCTTCAAAACAAACAGCACAGACGATATAACCGTCTGTAGAACTTTCACCATCACCACGGGGTATGAACTGGGGTGATAGCGTCATGTAGCCGCAAGGGAACTCATAGCGATCGGCAATCACCATCGACATTGGGTGCAGCCTGAACAAGCAAGCAGGTTTACCCTTTTGGGCTAAGCGGATAACTTCTGAGAGCGGTATTAATCGGTACTTATAATCGTCGTACAGATCGACAATGTATTTTGTCATCAAATCTCGCCACAGTCCAAACGAACTCCAGTAGACATTTTCTAGCTTTCCTGGAGTCAAACCTGTAGGGAGCCTATCTAAGTAGGCATAGAGATCGACAGCCCATGTGGCGTTGATGTCGGAGATAACTTGGGACTCAATCAGTTGTCCAGTCTCTCCATGAATTATGTAGCGCCCCATTCGTCCGATGTCAGTCTCATCGTGTTCCATACCATGCAGGTAAGGTGGCACGGGTTTGTGGGGTTTGGAGGCTGAAACATCATACTTCCTAAGCCATTCAGCTACTTGCATTCCACAAAGGTGGGCAACGTGGAGAGTGATATTGCCATTGGGATTATCATAGTCCACCAAAAAATGGGCAGCTTCGAGAGGAATTACCACTTTCTGGGCGACGACTTCAACTTCCTGATTACTGCTAGCTGGACGCTGGCCTGCTTTTAGATCGGCACGGCGCACGATATAAATATTAGAATCCGGCAGAGGCGGACGTTCTAGTAATTTTCTCAAGTGCTGCTCTAGTTTTTTATTCTTCGGAAATGGGTTGTTGATTATCTGCTCCAGACCCGTAATGAAGGCGGTGTCCATCAGTACCACATAATCTTTAGTTACTCCTATTTGATGAATAGTTTGTTCAATTTTAACCGGCGTGCCATCTGGTAGCACTAGCTTCCATCGTTCCAGTTCGCCAACACCATCCCAGCAAACTATATAGGTAAAATCCTCCAATTCTTTCCCAAATATACTTCCAATGGAACTCATTAGGTTTTCAACTATGTCTCGGGAGAAGCCGAACACAGCACGGGAAATATCTTTCATGAAATCCGTTTGACAGAACCCCGTCAGTGCTACGATAATTTCCTCTATTAGTTGGGGAATTTCTTCGATCTCATAAACCCACTGAATGCCTTCTATAAAACTAGCCGCTGATCTGCCGTAATTAACTGTAAACATCTTACCTTCACCGGAATAATCAAAGGCAGGATGAGCCGTACTCAAAATACTTTTGCAAGGAAACTTCTTAGGATTAATTATTATGGGAATTTTGAGCTGATCAAGTTCCCCTCGCCACTCTTTATTCGATCCAACTGGTGTTACCACTTCCAGGCTGTCTGTATCAATTTCATAAGGACGACCTGCATCATAGGTAACTAGCAAGCGATCGCAGGAGTCCGCAGCAAATTTCATGGGTAGAAAAGCTGTATTTAATTGATTACGCAGACCCAGAGACATAGACAACCGAGCAATGCCGCGATTGAGGAATTTATACTTTTCATACTCGCCTCCAAGCTGTGTTGCTTTGTCAGCATAGTAATCTGGTGGCTTAACAAGGCGAGTCTTCACCCTCACTTCGCCTGGTCGATCAAAATCAAGCCTATAAATCATGCCATCGCCATTCAACAATGAGTCTCCGTCTGTAAATGGGAGTCCTCCTGATTCAACAGTGCCGACTGGAGCAACAATAAAGACGTGACCCTGTAAGTCATTTGGTAAGTTCCCTTCAATCTCCAGTTCAACGTTATCCAGTTCATCCTGCTTTGCGGTCATAATCGACTGTGGAACGGCACAGCCGTCTGTTACTGCTTTGGTATTGCTTTGAGTGAATTCGCTCATGTGGCTCTCCTGAGTTAAAATGTAATAATGGTAACAGTGTAGATAAGTATTTGATTTATGAATGGGAAATGAGGACTGTAACTTAGATACTATCTTTGATAAGGATTTCATATCTATTCTCCCATCCCCTGCCTCAAAGCGCAATTGGAATCGACATTAACTTATTATCGGCTCTCTCATACTTATGGTGATAACGCAAGCTAATAATTTAGCACGATCGAGGGTTTCAACGTTCAGTCTCAGATGCTTAGTATCAGGTGCTACTTTTAAGACAAAGCATCGGGGAGAGCCGAGGAAAAAATTATGTGATTAGATGTTTGCATCGACACTGATGTCATGAATGCTGCACTGGGGCAAGCGTAACAAGTCGCTTTAGCTGTCATATCAAGGTGCGACTGGGCTAAAATGTGGCGCGCCACATTTCTGGGGCAACTGTTGAATTAATGCGATGATATAAATGTGTGGCAATCCTCATACTGACGATCGCCACCAACCAACAACCAATTTGGGCTAAAGCTACCAGAAGGTTGCCATCCTCTGCGCTCTCAAATCGGTTCTATAAAACCGACACATTTTCAATGATAATTTTAACCAACGACGACGGCATCGATGCTCCGGGGATTCAAGCACTTTTGCAAGCAGTAAGCGGCAAGACAATTATGGTGGCTCCCCAAGGCCAATTGTCGGGCTGCGGGCATCAGGTGACGGCTCACAGTCCGATTCATGTCGATCGGCGATCGGAATTTGAGTATGCTGTAGGGGGAACACCGGCCGATTGCGTCCGCATCGCTCTTCATCATCTTTGTGCGAAGCCGGATTTGGTGCTTTCGGGTATTAACGCGGGTGGAAATTTGGGGGTTGACGTGTATATTTCGGGTACGGTTGCGGCTGTGCGGGAAGCCGCGATGCACGGTATTCCGGGCATCGCAATTTCCCACCGGATTAAAAGGCCGCTCGAAATTGACTGGGATGTCGCTACTCGTTGGACATCGCGGGTGTTGGCAGATTTGCTGAACCGGGAACCAAAGTCGGGGTGTTTCTGGAATGTGAATTTGCCACATTTAGCGCCGGGAAGTGCGGAACCGGAAATTGTGTTTTGCCAGCCTTCGACGCAGCCACTGCCAGTGGTTTACCGGATGGAGGGAGAATACTTTTATTATGCGGGAGAGTATGGGTCGCGCGATCGGGCACCGGGGACTGATGTTGACGTGTGTTTTGAGGGTAATATTGCAGTTACTGAGATATCGCTGTGATGGGATTTGATGGATTTAGGCGATCGAACTATCTTTTTTTTCAACCAAGTCTAAAAAAATGGTGTTAAATTCGATCGGCGACAGAATGTTTGATATTCATGGCTAAAAACAGATTTCATTATACTTTGGGTTTAGCACTGCATATTCCCTAGATATAATAAACCTGTTTTCGGATTATCCCAAAATAGGATATTTAAATCTGTTAAAAATCGATAGTAATGACAATTACACAAAATTAATCGCAATTCCGAGAGTGGCCGCTATCTCTACTTGCGGCCGTCCGTGCTACCATAATTTTTTTTGTCATCCTTCGGCTTAGCAACACCATCAGGTTGTTTCTTTGGCTTTTTGACTTCTTTGTTGCTTTTTCTTTCTTTTGACATGATTCTTCCTCAATTTTGACTCAGCATAACATAGATTGACACATTTGCCTAACTGCAAGTAGACGAGGTGCTGCTATACAGATATTAATCGCTGTTAGTTTTGTACCATATGCAGTATATTATCCGCTAGGTTTTGAACGAATACCCTCTACCGTTAGGCATATCGATAAATTCCTCAGAATTACAATGTCTGAAATTACTTTTCACCCGATCGACTAAAGGAAATATTGAAAAGCACGAGCAGAACTGCTGCGAGACTACCGAGAAAAATTCGGGCTGATTAAGCTGTTGTTCCACATCTAATTTTCCTGAAAAATGACCAAGAATTTCAAAGGTGGTACCCGCCACGTGATTTATCCGTGGAATCAATCCAAAATCTAAAATCTAAAATCCTCACGCCCCCGAATTTATCTCGCGCAAGTCAATCCAAAATCTAAAATCTAAAATCTAAAATCGAATGACAGTAGATAAAATATGGAGCTATGACCATGCCAGTCTTCGCGACACCGGGCGCAAAAACAACAACAAATTTGCCGTCTCCGTTTAAAAAAAGCTGTTAGCCACAGTGGACAATAAGAATATTGATTTTAACTATTGATTAACACTTCGGACAGGGTTTGATGGCTTACCTACTGAGAATAATGGTTTCACGGATCTCAGTACGATCGCCACCCTTGCCGAAGCACACTAGAGACCCACGATAAATCAAGGGTTTCAGACTATGACCTCAAAACGGTCGGGAGTCTGGAAAAAGCACAAAGTATATGTATAAATATAAAGTTAATTGTCAGCTTTCTTGAAAGTGCGATCCAGTCCGCTCCTTTTGAGATAAAATACTTATAAAGAGTGTTTATTTCTAGATTAATTTCCGCTATAAGGAATGTGACCCGTATGGAAGTAACCGAGCTGCTCAAAGAGTACGAAAATGGAAACAGAGACTTTGCTGACGCAAACCTCAGCGGAGCAAACCTCAGCGGAGCTATGTTAGTTGGCGTCAACCTTTCAAGGGCTAACCTGTCGGGAGCTAACCTGAGTCGGGCGCATCTCACCAAAGCAGAACTCAACGACGCAAACCTTTACAGGGCCAATCTGAGTTTTGCCAAAATGGGTCAAGCCAGACTAGCGGACGCAGAGCTCACGAAAGCCAATCTCAGCGGAGCTTTCCTCGTCAAAGCAAAACTGCCCAGGGCAAAGTTGAGTGGCGCCCAACTCATCGGTAGCAACCTGCGAAGCGCAATCCTCTGGAACGCCAATTTGTGTACAGCCGACCTGCAATTCATCAACCTGCGAGGCGCCAACCTCACAGGAGCCAACCTCAACTGGGCAAACTGCGGAGGGGCAAAACTCAGCGGTGCAAAGCTTTTTGGCGCTCAACTAACAGGCATCTATCTCAGGAAAGCTTACATCAATGGCATCGACCTGAGCAGGACGGATCTCAATGGCGTCAACCTGAGCGAAGCCAAACTGAACGGGGTAAACCTGGAAGGCTCGAACTTGTTAGCTGCCAATCTCAGCGGGGCTCAGTTGCGGGGCGTCCAGTTGATGGGAGCAGATTTAACCAGGGCAAATCTGGTGGGGGTTTCTTTGGTGCAGGCAAACCTCGATTGGGCTAGGCTGTGCTATGCAGACTTGAGCGAAGCCGACTTGAGCGGCGCAAGTTTCACGGGAACCAACTTTGAGGGTACTCAGTTAGCCGGATCAACAATCCCCCCATCTTTGAGCAATGATGTCTACTTAACTGCAGCACGTGGTGTCGCAGCTTAGGCAAGGCCAAAAATTAATTTCGCATCCGAGTGTACGACTCTCGCATTGGTTTAACTTTTGATGCCGACATCATTACTTTTGTGAGAGTGTTGCACCGGCAAGAAATTTACTGATATTTGCGAGAGTTTGTAGCATCACAATTGAGCTCACCCGATTAATTTCGCGACTCGCAAAGCAGAGGTAATGGCTCCTTCGTGCAAACCATCCCCCAAATAAGCTCCCGCATGATAAGTGTTGTTCTCGCCATTAGTCTCGATAACTTCATTTCGATATCGAAAAGACTCGACAGTGTACAGCGGCGTGTGATGTTTCTGAATGTGAATAATGTGCTTTTGGGCGATCGACTCCTGCAGTTGAAAAGCTAAACTGTACTCTCGTGGCGAGGAGATACCGCAAAGCTGATTCAAGCTCGCATTATATCCCCATCCCTTGTCCGTCTCGAAAAAATCAAATTCTGATAACTTGCGGATACCATAGCGATCGTACATCGATGTATCCGAATGCAGTACAGTGGTGGCATAATTCGCTTTCCACGCCGAAAACCGCTTCGTTTCCGCATCAGTCGGATCAGACAATAACCTCATCACTTGATCTGGTGGCATCGCAAAAACCACCTTCTTAAATTCCTGGATTTCCCCATCAGAAAGCACAATTTTTACAGCATTCGCACTTCTAAAAATATTGGCAATCTCCACATTTAGCCGTATATCGCCCTTAAATCGCTCCAAAATCTTTTCAATGTAAGAATACACCCCGCCTTTAATCCTCACCCAGTTGACCAAGCCATATTCGCGTAGAACAGGCATCGCTAATTCGGCCGGGAAATTGTCGAGCAATTCAAACGGTATCGAGTAGCTGTACATCGTCAGCAACTTCAGCCAATAATTGCGGACGCACGAGCTTTTCAAAGACTCAGAAAGCGACACATCGTAGAAATCGTGCTGTTTAGCAAACCGCATTTTTAAAATAAATCCCGCCGAACGAGCGTAGAGACTATCAAGTCGCAAATACTCGATCAGGCGTTGGATTCCGGTGAAATTATTTTGGATAGATACCGCAGACAAAAAGTGGGTGCCATCTTTAAAAAACAGCGCTGAACCAATCTGCACGGGTTCTAATTCAACGTCTAGCTCCTGCATAAAAGCCACGAAATTGTAAAACACCGTGGGAAATTCCAGCACGCCATTTTCTAATATTTCATTGCACTCAGATTGATTGGGTACAAAATTTTTGTTCAGCGTCCGAATGTGTCCGCCTAAAATCGGCTGACTTTCCAACACAGTGACGTGATGTCCCTGTTTATCGAGCCAGTAGGCTGCTGCCATACCGCTCGCTCCGCCCCCAACAATTGCAATTCTCATAGTTCACTCCTAGATTGATAGGTTATACCATTGTGGATTTTGTATTTTCGATTTTTGATGAAATAAGTGGGAATAATTGATGAAGCTAGTGGTCGGAATATTGCCTACGGTTGCATTCTTTTGACGAATTGTATTTGATAGCTATTACAACACTTACCTCTAAGGTTTATATGTAGGTACACACTGCAAACTGTACCGCTATTGATTAGTTGAATAGATATTAATTGAATGCCGATATTATCGGTACGAAACGGCAATCATCTATCCCTACAAATCTTGCCGGCGAGGGACAGGGCATTGCCGTTTCCTGACAGATATCAGCAAATTTTGGGTTTCGCAAAGCCTCAACCCAACCTACGAGATATCGCCGTTATTTAATTGGCATTGCTTAGCCTAAAATCGCATCGCCGGATAAACGTTGATAAAGCAGCGCCCCCGTCCAAAATGTCGGCGCAAAGCCTGGATAGCCCGAAGAGGCGTTGCAGAAATAGAAATTGTTGAGGGATGTTTCATGATTTAGCCGATCGACCCCCATGTTGCGGGGCGTCAGGCTGGAACCGTAGGAATTACCGTTAGGACACCAACAGAAGCGCTCGTTAGTCGTCGGACTTCCGGTAATATGAAACACCATGTGTTTGCGGAAATTCGGAACATAGTGTTTTTCAACTACATCTAAAATCGAGTCCAGAATCTCTTGTTTCTTCTGTCTGTAAGCTTTGCGATCTGTTTCCCAAAGTTGTTTAAAATAGCTGTAATTAGCAACAGTCAGAAATTCGACAATTTGACAATCTTCTGGACAATCCCGCCGCGCTTCCGTTAGTAAAGTTGGCGTTGTAATTGCAAAACTCGGACGAGAAAAATCATTGTGCTCATACATTTGAGCAAAAGCTTCATTTAGATCCAAGTGTTCCGAATGAAACGTATTCCACTTGCCAAATCCATAATCTCGGAGATCGATATCTTTGACAACGCAGTACACCATGTAGTTAGATGCAGAATACTCATAGTTGAGTTTTCGCCGCACTTTTTTAGAGAACAGTTCCTCTCCAATCATTTTGGCCGCTCTTTTCGGGTCAAGGTTGCAAATCACCGTGTCGCCCGTGAATTCATGGGTTTGATGGGTGGTCAAATCCATCGCTTCAACTCCCGTTACTGTTCTGTTTGTCACCCTAAAATTCGTGACTTCATGGTTTAGTCGAACTTTCCCTCCGTTGGATTCAATGACTTTAACTAAAGAATTGATGACAGATTCAAAATGCTGCGTCGGGTAAAATGCGCCTTCTTGATAGCCTCTAAACAAGGCAATCCAAGCATAGAAAGAAAGCTGATTTGGAGGCAGCAAAAAGTCCGGCCATTGCAGGGCTAATAGGGTTTGGGCGGCTTGCGGGAGTTGGAACTTGTCGAAAACGTCCTGAAGTGTACTATTTAGATGTTGGACAGCACAGAATACGTCACCGAAATTTTTGAGCAATTCAATTGGTTTGACGGGAGGAGCGAGTTTTCTGAGTCCTTCGCCGGTTTTCTCGACTTCGTTGACGAATTGGCGAATTCTCTCGCCCGCTTCGGGAAACAGCGCCGACAATCTGCGGATCAGTTCCTCTGGTTCCGAGGGAATATCGAGCGCATACCCAGGCATTCTCATGTGGTCGTAGCCATTCGGATCGTACCGTTCAAAGGTGACATCTCGATCGAGACCGAGTTTTTTGAGAACTCGATTGACTGTATGTCCTTCGCCGCAGTCCCAAACGTAGTGGAATTGGGCATTAAATGTGTATTTTTTGGCCATCGTAAAGGTGTGACCAAAGCCTCCGGGATGCTCGTGAGCTTCGAGGATGTGTACGGTTTTGCCGGAGTTTGCCATCAAAGCTCCGAAAACCAGTGCTGATAAACCACTGCCGACGATGAGGTAATCTGTTTTCATGGTAAATTTCCTCGATCGATTGAATCGGGCGATCGTTGTTTATTTAAACTAGCTCTCAATTCTGAGAAAATTGTGAAGAGGACTTACCACGCTATTTGTGGGGTACGCACTGCGTACCTTACGCCTTTTTGGGCGGGCGGGACGCCCACCCCACAATAGTGTGAAGCATCTAAATTTAGGCTCGCGAATTAAATAACTTACAATTTTAATTGTTATTGTGGGATGGGCGTCCCGCCCGTCCTTTTTGGGCGGGCTAGAAGCCCACCCCACAATAGTGTGAAGCATCTAAATTTTACAGTCAAGTTTGAGCAAATTCTTGTGGGGAGTAGGGGTTGGGCGTCCCGCCCGCCCAAAAAATACAATTTAGGTGGGCTTACTTACAGCTTATTTGTGCGGCACGATCACATCAAAAAAAGCATCCTCCAAATCATAACCAAACATCTGCGACATCGCCATCAACTTCGATTTACTGGGAATTCCCTGCTGATTCAACCAATCAGTCAACACAAAAATTTTGCTCATCAAAAACATTTCCAAAGCTTCAGGATTGTACTGAATACCTTGGGTTCGGTGGAACTGGTGCGGCACCAACATCGCGGCATAGCGCGCCAATTCTCCCGCTTTCCAATCCAGCAAAAATGGCAGCCAAGGATAACAAGCATCCAAGCGAATAAACCACAGCCGCACTTCGGGAATTTCTGAAATTTCTCGCGGATCTAACTCTTCGCGCGGATACTCAATTTCAAATTGTAGCTGTTGTTCGTTTTGGGCGATCGCTCCTTCGGCCAGCCACTTTTCAATCACAGTCCGCACCGGAGACAAATCTAAACTGTTTATGCGATCGGCATCTATCGCTATCATAATACTCATAAAAAGTCAACCCCTTTTAAATTTTAGATTAATCCCACAGATAAATCCGGGGGTTCACGATCCAATTGCTTTTGGTCAACTGTCTACCATTTAGTTATCATACCACCAGCTATAAATATTTTAGCTCACTCATAACTATCAACTAATGACTAATGACTAATGACTAATGACTAATCACCCATTTTTCCCAAACTTACTATCTTGCAAAGAATTACCAATCCCCTGGATAATTCCCCGCCCGATCAAACCAATTCCCCGCCCTATCACCTGAGTCAAAACGTAAACAACGCCAGCACCCAACAGCGAAATAACCGCGCGAACTCTAGGTGCGATCGCATCCCTGGTTTCCAGCAGCAAAGTCAAGGCTAACTGCCACCCAGACAACTGTGCTAACTCCAGATTTCTAGGAGCATAAATAGAAATTCTCTTAATTCCTGAATCGCCCAAAACAAACAGCCAAAACCTGCTTTCAAAAATAGCTTTCGGTTCCACAAAATATCTATCCCAGCTATATCTCCAGGACAAATCATTGCGAAATCTCTCAATTTCTCGCGTCGAAATCAACTTTCCATCGTAAAAAATTTGCTTGATTTCTTCAATATTTGCCAAATTATTTAGTAGAGGCTGTACTACTCCGCTAGCAACTTGGATTGCCAAATTTTCTAACAAAGCTTCAGCTCGCTGCATCGCTTCCGGGCTGCCAGCAACACAAGAAACATTGTCAACTGTTAGAGGAGTTTCAAATAGCAAATGTGCAAAAAAATCAACAGTCATCGGTATTTTGTCAAGGATTTCGGCTGCAACTACATCAGCATCTGCTAGCAACTGCGGTACAACTTCTACGCTGCTGCCTGCCCAGATGTCAGTAGCGCTTTCCCCTTGACTTTCTCCCAGTGTCAAGCTGGTTTTACTGCCATCAAAAACCAGATTTTCTTCCGTTTGCAGTGTATAGTATCTGCCAAAAAAATCTATGATTGTCGCCTGCCACAAATCCCGTAAAATAGCAGGCATTTTTTGCGACAATTGAGTTTCCTGCACTTGCGAAAAGCGCAATTCCTCCAGCAAATCCTTTAACTTCCGCAGGATGGAAGTCATCAATTCACGCTTTTTGGTCGATCGCAAAATATCGATTTCCAAAGGCAAGCCAGTCAAATTCACCAAATCAAACTGCAATTTAGCTGCCGCCGAGTCAAACAAGCTACCTTGCCAATTAGTTGCAACCACCAAAGATCCCGCCAAAACTTGGGACTTCGCTAATTGCGATTGAGAATTCTTTAACAAATTCTCGCCTCTAATTTCTTCTTTCTCCCCTCTGCCTTCTTTCCTCTGCTTTCTTCCTTCTGCCTTCTCCCCTTTCCCTTCAAATAATAACTGACTGACTATCCAGCGAGCTGCGAGCAATTCCCTGCGGCGCCCGCTGAGTACAACCCCATCTAAAATAGAAGGCAAATCTGTCGGTTCGGCGGCTCTAATATCTTGCAAATCAGCTTGAACAACCGCCAAAGTTGCATCTATTTCGCGCAGTCCAGAGAGGCACAAATGAGCCAGCATTTTTTTGTGTACTGGCGTATCAACTGTCGAATTCTCTGCATTTTTATCTACAATTACTGCGGATTTTTCTACTGTTTGAACCACCGCTGCGTTTAGTTCTGTTTCCGAGTTAGCTGCCGCATCCGGCGCCCAATAAGTGCAACCAGACGCCACAGCGCGAATAGCTTCGATTGTCAGGGAAATATCTCTACCTTTAGGACAATAGCCATTCGCGCCCGTCGCCTGTAACTCCGCCAACAGATCCGGTGTCAGCGGCCCGCCTAGCAGCAACAGAGGCAGGTTGGGGTACAAACTTTTGAGTTGGCGACAAAATGCCACCGCCTCTATTTGACCCGATCGCAAATTTAGGGTCTCAACAGCCAAAATTACCAAATCTGCGGGCTTCTTGGCTGCTCCAGAGTCGAGCGAGCGAGTTTCTAGAACTCGCAAAGCCTCGGTTGGGGTTGAAACCTCTGCAACAACTTGCAAGTCTGGATACTGCTCGCAAGCGATTCGCAGCCCCAGCCGGAAAATGGGGTCGCCTTCGATCGTCAGCACTTGGAAATTACTCACTTGATTTTAGATTTGAGATTTTAGAGAGCGATCGCGCGAAAACCCAATTACTCCGGGAGCAAATTAGCATCAGGAGGTCCAACCGATTCAGGAATCGAGGGTGGCGCCGGTTCTGGAGCTGGAGCCGGAGGAGCCGGTTCCGGAGCCGGAGCCGGGGCCTGTTCTCTCGCGGGTGGATAGTAAGGTTCCGGCTCCGGAGCGGGTGGATAGTAAGGTTCCGGTTCCGGCTCTCTCGCAGGCGGATAGTAAGGTTCCGGCTCTCTAGCAGGCGGATAGTAAGGTTCCGGTTCCGGCTCTCTCGCAGGCGGATAGTAAGGCTCTGGCTCTGGCGCGTACTCCTCCTGTCGCGGAGCTGGCGCGTACTCCTCCTGTCGCGGAGCTGGCGCGTACTCCTCTGCTGGAGCTGGCGCGTACTCGCGAGCGGGTTCCGGCGCGTACTCGCGAGCGGCTTCCGGCGGGGGCGCACTGTTGGCTCTGAGTTCAGCACTCCAGCGCCCGATCGCACCTGCCGCCTCTGAATACAGCGCCCTACCGTAACCGATTTGGGAAGCAGTATCGATCGCCGCTCCTAGACTGCCTTGAGATGCCAATTCCGCAGCGCGATCGAGAATCGGTCTGTCTTGAGCCACTTGCAGTTCGCTCACCCACTGATAGACATTATCCTGAGCTTTCGCGTACAAAATCCTACCGCTCTTAATTGCCGAAGCTTTTTCAATAGCAGCACTAAGTTTTCCTTGCTTCGCCAGGGCGATCGCTTCATCCAAAAAAGGCTGATCTTGAATAACTTCTATGCGTTTCGTCCACTCAGCCAAGAGAGTTTGCGCTTCTATTCTGCGGGGCCGGTTTTGAGCAACCAGGACTAACTGAGCCATGCCACCCTTGAGTCCTTCAACCGTTTGCGTTTCTGCCAACTGCTTCGCCAGAGTCAGAAAAGATTGGTCTTCTATCCGCTGAATTTCCCGGCGCCAAGAAGCCACTAAAGTTTGAGCGTGAATCCGCCGCGGCTGCTTGATTCCGATAGTTTGCGCTTGCTCGATCGCGAGTCCAAACGTCCCTATGTGACCGAAACTCGCGATCGTACTCGCCACTTGCAGCCGCAGCAAATCTTGAAACTGCACCTGCAAATTTTCAATTTGAACTTGAGCTTGCTTGTACAGAGGGCGACCCGGAGCTATTTGGCTAGCAGCCCCCTTCCCTTCCAGCAAGCTAAAAATGTGTTGTGGCAGCGGAGTTGATATCGACTGGTTCCACGTCACTGCCTGAGCCCTACCCAACTGCATCAAATCTTGAGCTTCCGCAAATAGTAGCGAATCCTGTGGCACAACAGAAGCAGCCTCGATCGCCCCCGGCAAATCTTTCGCCCCCAACCGCTTAGTCGCCATTGCCAGCAAAGTCCGGCTCCAGCCCTCAATTTCCTTCTCAGCTTTAGCGCGGGCAAAAAGCTGCGAGTCTATTTTTCGAGCTAGGACGATCGCCTCAGCGAACTTTTGCGGAGTCTCGTCCTTCGCCAAATCTCTAGCCTCTTGCAAGCGCTGCCAGCCGTTTCTTTCCAAAGAAATCTGCCCTATCAGCTCGTTGTAACGCTTCTGACTCCAGAAAATATTTTCCAGCTTGAACAAAGCTTGAGCATAATCCCAAGCCTTCCTTAAATCCTCACTTTTCAAAGCTGCTAGGGCTGTATCGTAGAGTTTTTGGCCCTCCTGCCAATTTTTTTCCCAAGCAGTCACAGCCTCTTCTACTTCGGGGTAAGACCGACTGGTTTTCGGAATTTTCGCCACAATCTCCAGAGCACCTTTCAAATCGCCCCTCTCAATTTTTGCCCTGGCAAATCCCAGAATGGCCTTCGACCATTCCCCTATCAAATGTTGACCTTGCGAGTATAGCGGATGTTCTTTCGGCCAAGCCTGCACCAATGCCATTGCCGATTCTAGCTGTTCTAGCTTGCCCGACTTAGCAGCTTGCTGAGCGCAGTAAAGTCGCTCTCCGTCCGCCGCCAGCGGCGACAGTTGCTGGCAATTGGGCGGTGGAGGCATCGTCAGCAACCACAGAAATGCAGCGGCCCCCGTTACTCCAAATCCCACCAGGAGACTCAGCCAGATAAGCTGCCACTGCCAAAAAGTTCTTTTTCCCTCGCTCGGCGCAGCCGTTACGAAGGAACTCGCATCGCCTGTCGCCTCTGCACTGAACTGTGCCGTCGGTTTAGGGGATGGGTTGTATTGCGGTGGTGTGTGGAATTGGTCAGATTGTCGTCTCGCCATTACTTCAGCCTGTCCTGTAATGCGCTCTAGAATGTGACACTCCTACATCAAATCTATAGATTGTGATGTGGGCTTCTGACTCCTGTTAAGGAGATCGAGAACTTCCTTCAAGGTACTGGCAATCTTTCCCTCTACGGCGTTTTATAGTGAGGTTTGTGTCTGGCCCCACTGGTTGCTTCCGAGTATTTTATGCTCTCGAAGCACGTAAATCATACCAGTTATCAAACATTTATTGACATATTCCGGGGCAGTTTAGCAGAAAAAACAGTATAAAGCCCGTCAGTCTATCAATTTTAGATTTTAGATTTTAGATTTTAGATTTTAGAATTGACTCTGCACATGAATTGTGGGAGGGATTCAACTAAGCTCTCATATTAAATCCGGGTCAGAATTTTCCTGACCAGACTCAGCAGTTTAAACCGCCCAGCAATAATTTTAGATTTTAGATTTTAGATTTTAGATTTTAGAATTGACTCTGCACATGAATTGTGGGAGGGATTCAACTAAG
>NZ_JAUBUB010000054.1:0-43825 GCF_036705265.1 Microcoleus sp. B4-C2 | reverse complement strand
GCCCGTCCTTTTTGGACGGGCGGGACGCCCATCCCACTTTCAAGAGTGGAAGTTATTTAATTCTCATTCCTAAGTAAAGCAGCGAAAACTTCGGAAATCAGCAATTGACTCAAAGCTAATGGACTTTGACAAGGAGATATTTTGATCTCGCTGGGGGAGTCTAGGTTAACAAATGGCGGCGAATCACTCGATCGCGATCGACCTCTTATTTCATCTCATAGTTGTCACTCTCGATTGAGATGCGGTCGCCTTTGATTACAGAAATCCTCGGTACTGAGGGATCTCGGCTTCCTGAAGCCGAGTTTTTTTGGCAGATATAGATCGAATTTAGATATCGACTCAACCGTAGTAAGGATTTCAGCTTCATTTTGGGTTATCTCTAATTTAAATCTCAGGAAACAAAAAGGTTTTTATATAGCCACAAGAAAATTAAGGGCGATCGAGGTCTGCTAAATTTCTTAATCTTAAGATAATTTTACGGTTACAAAAAAAGACCCTTCACGACTAGGAGTCTTCTCTGTCTTTGGGTAGACCGAATTTTTTTTTTCGTTTGATAAGATTCCCTTAAACAAAGCTTAAGAGAACGGTTAAGAAAACATGAAATTCCAAATTCCTCTAACTCCAGGATCTGTAACCCAGTTGCTGCTTCGAGTGGTCGCCTGTCTAGTTGTACTATCTTTCTTAAGTCAGATGACTATGTACTTCTTGCCGGATTACCCGTCTAGAGACTTCTTAGCAAATGGATTCAACGTTGATTACGAGGGGAACATTCCAACCTTCTACTCATTTTTGACATTGCTGTTTAGTTCTCTCTTGCTGGGTTCGATCGCCTATGCGAAAAATTTGGATAGCGATCGCTATAAGAATCACTGGAAAATTTTATCCTTCATATTTCTATTTTTATCTTTAGACGAAATTGGTCAATTGCACGAAAAGCTGGTTTACCCGATGCGAAACCTGCTAAATGCCACAGGATTTCTTTACTTTACTTGGATTGTGCCGATCGGTTTTCTAGTAGCGATATTTCTTTTTTCCTACAGTAAGTTCGTGTTGCACCTTCCTGTTTCAATGAGAAAATTGTTTGTTGCAGCAGCCGCTATTTATATTGGAGGAGCCATCGGAGTGGAAATGCTAGCGGGATACATAGTTTATACAGCGGGACCGGGGGATATATCCTACGTGATAGCAACGACGATTGAAGAGTCATTAGAAATGGTAGCAATCGTTATATTTATCCACGCCTTGATTTCATATATCAAGACATATGTAGGCGGCGTAAGTTGGAATTTTTACATACCAGGAAAAAACTCACCAGTTACCGACCCTCAAAATACCGACATACCTGCCCTTAACGCAACAGCCAACACAAATCTATTAAGGTGAATCACTTAAAACCGGGTTTAATGGACACGAAAATACTGCATTATGGCCTTTGATATCATTTCCGGTAACATTCATACATGATGTTGACTGTTGACTGTTGACGCCGTGAACAATGAACAGTTAACGCCGTGAACAGTGAACTCGAATGTACTATTCCGATGCTAACGGATTTGATATGAGCAGGATGAAAAACCCGGTTTCTTTGGTACTGATGTGTACTGGACTGGAGGTTCTGTGCTCTTCGGCGCACAAAACGACTAATATATAGGGTGCTTGCTACACTAAAGACTAATTAAACGTGGAACAGCTTAGTTCACAGATGACATCCTCACCTTTACCAAAAAATCGTTAAGAGCAACCTTTGCATTAGGATTTGACGGCAAATGACTTGTAAAACTTGCATCTTCTAATATATTAATTAGCCGATCGCGCTCTTGCTGATAAAATTCTATATCTGTATCTTCCAGCACAGATTTTTCCTCCCCAGCCAGCTTGCGTTCAATCAAATCAGGAATATACGATAACTGGAAGTTCTCGTTAAGTTTCACCAAATTCGCCTCAACTTCCCCCGTTTGCATCAAGTGAATCCCCGCCAGCAACACCCGGTAAACGTACAGCAGCGGCTTAACCCGACGCGGGCGTTCTTTTTCAAACAATTTCCATTGAGTTTTAGCAAAACCGAGATAGTGGTGGCTGTGGTGCTTGGTAATGCAGCCAGAGGCGAGATCCTTTAATTCCTCATGTTCCTTTGTAGTGTAAACTATGAGCGGCGAATACAGTTGTTCTAGCACGTAGCCGTTGCGCTTCAACAGCAACTCAAAAAATTTCTTGATGTCGTGAGTTACTAAATCGAGTTGCATTCCCTCCCGAACTTCAGAAACTTCGATTGTTTCTTGTCCAGAAATCAGTCCAATTACTTTCGGTAGCGGCAAAATGTGTACTCCCCGCAAATCAAAGTCAGAATCTGCGGAAGGAAAGCCGTATAAGTGCGAACCGCTGACAGTCGCAAACAGCAGCGGGTAAGGTTGAACGGAGATAATTGAGGCGAGATTAGAGATGTATTCTGTCATTTTTTCAACATTTTATCAATGCTAATTTCAATTCCGGTTAAACAATCGCAAATACCTCTAGGGGCGGGTTTTACCAACCATATATGTCTCAAATTAACGATCTCGTAAACCCGCCCCTTTTAGCCGATCGCACCTCTACGAGATTTAATCAAAAACAGGTTCGCTTTCTCGTAATTAGGACGTTCCGGTAAGGAAGTTGCAGCAAAAGCGCGATCGAACTCACCGTGCAAGCTCAACCGCCAGCGATTCACCTCATCCCAGGATACTTCTTGGTTGCGGATAGATAAAAGTTGCGATCGATAATCCTGCACGCGAACGGGTACAAACCCCTCCTTGAGCACCGTAATTCCTGACAGCAACAAGCGAATTAAGTGCATCGCGTGCTTCCAACGAATTTCCCCGGTATTGCGGAGGTCTTGCTCCATTTTTTTAAATTGAGACAAAACGTAGCTATTGTAAGTTTGATAAACCAATTGAGAAAGAAAGATTTCCCTAATTTCCAGCAATTCTTGTGCTACAGGAGAAACAGTTTCTACTAAAGGCGTGTACAAACATTCTAGCACATTTGGATTAGCTTTGAGTGCCAAAACTAGAAACTTTTGCAGTTCCCAATAGCATTCCTGATTTTCCTTGTTTTCCAATTGTTCTGGGATGCCGTAAAGCGACCAATGAAGTATTGCCGGCGGCAGGTAAATCCCGCGTCTGTCTGTATCGGATTGCTCGTTATCAAGACCGTAAGCTCTCGAACCAACAATGCAGCGGTAAATTACAGAATCATAGAGGTTGTATTCTGCAAGAAAATCTCCTCCTGACTGCAATCCTTCGCTCTGAAACTGCTTGCGGATACTGAGTTCGTGCCGCCGCAGACTAACTTCTGTTCCGTCTGGGAGTTTGACTAAATATGCGTGGGAATTGTCCGTAGGCGATTGAACGATGACACCTACTAATCCCGGTTTCCAAGATTGGTTGCTGGCGGGGTTTTTGACCTCTATTTTGGTGACAATTTGGGTTCCTGCGGGTAGGATTAAGTTGAAATTTTGAGGAAGATTGGCATTTGCCATGAGGAAACCTCCTGCGGGGCACGAGCTACAATGTTAGTGTAGCATATGTGTAGTATAGAAGGGTAGTTTTGGGCGATTCCCTACCCTTCGGGAACGCTTCGCGAACGGGATAGCTTCGCTTAACGGGGATTTGGTCTTCTTGAACACAGCCTAATTCACGATCGATTCTGCAAAAAGAGAAACAGAAATAATTAACGTATTCTCTAAACTCTGAACTTCAGTAAAATCGCGATCGCCTGTAATTAAAAAATCAGCATTAGCAGAGAGTGCACAAGCAATAAACTTAGCATCTTTTTGATCTCTAGGGAAATCAATTTCTATAGATACATCAATGATTTTGGTTGAGGATTGAATCAAATTCAACCATCTTTGTTTCTGAACATCTGTTAATTTTAGTTTTCGTCTGCTTAATACCTCCTGATACTCTGCTAAAATTTCTTCTGAAACTACCCATTCATAATCAGGTTGATTGATAACCCAGCTAATAACAGAAGCTGGTTTTCTTCCAGCGATCGCCGCAGATACTAAAATATTAGTATCTATAACAACTCTCATTCTCCACTCCGATAAGCTGCAATTTCTTCGGCAATTTCTTCATCAGTTAAAGGACGATCGGCGTGTAAAGCCTGGGTTTCTTCACATAAGTTGTTAAAATCTTCAGCTAAAGCTTGTCTGTACGGATCGGGCTGATAACTCTTCTTAAGTTCCCGGCTCATTTTAATTTTTTCTGCGAGTAACTCTTGTGCAGGTTTTCCTGAAAGAATCGTTACTACTTGCCGAGGTAGATTAAGATGCTGTTTTTCTGACAAAGCTTTTAAAGCATCAGTAATTACCTGATCGGGGGTTGTATATTTCCCTGTCTCTAACTGTTGTTGCAGTAACTTTTCTTGTTCTGAGTTCAGAATTATTTGGATCATAAAGTTACCTCTCTAAATAATCTCCAGCCGTTTGATATCTGTAGGGCTCAAGCATTTGGGCGACAATTTATGTTGAAAACCTGTAATTTTATCCCCAAATGCTTCACCCTCCAACCTTGATTGCGCGATCGCACTCCGACAGGATATTTTATTTTTTGGAGATTTCTAATGAGTCCCCATCAATTTTGAATGGGCAATACTGGATTTGAACCAGTGACCCCTTCCGTGTGAAGGAAGTGCGCTACCACTGTGCTAATTGCCCGCAGATAATTACCATACCATACCAAGTCCAAATTCGCAACTAAATTTTTCCTAAAAAATCAGCCGCTGGTTTCCGAGTTAAACTCGACACAATGCCAAGAATACAGGCATTTGTCGAGTCTGGCATCAGTCAACCTGCCACCAACCCGCCGACGGGCCGACAAACCGCACTACAATCCACCAAACAACCAAAAGACTAATCCCCATCCAGCTTCCGCGACTTGTCCACTTCACAAAATCTTCGCTTTGGGTTTTCGTGATTGGCAGCCAGGGAAGGATGCGCTCTTCTTTACCGTATTCGTCGCCGATCGACTCTTTGCGACGCTTAGCTTCACCCATAATCTTTGTCTACTAAATTAGATTTCAACTGGATACCTAACCAAATTATACGCCAACAGGTCATCTCAAGCCTGCGTCAGCCAAGTCGTATCCAAATAATCAATCCTCGCAAAAGGACTCAAAGCCGCTAAAACCTGCTTTCCGTAACTGCGGTGAATTACCCTGCTGTCGAAAATCGCCACCACCCCTTGACGTTCTCGCACCGGCGCGATCGCCCGCTGCAACTCATTCAGCGCCGCCGGCAGCAAATACAACCTAAACCAATCCCTCCGCTGCTCCTTATAATAAGCCACACGCGCCGTCACCAAAGGATTTTCCAAAGAAGGTAGCGGCAAAGTTGCCATCGCCAGCAAGTGAGGCGCCCTAAATTCCCCCTGATGTTCCCGCCAAAACTCCCACCCCGTCACCAAAATCGCATTCTCCCCCACATCAGTCTTTTCTACCTGCACCCGAGAACCGAACTCAGAAGCCAAAATCGCCGCCAGCCTCGCCTTCAGCGGTACATCACCCACAATCAACACAGTTAAACCCGCCACCGACGCGCTCATCAACAGCAAAGTCCGAATTTCTTCAATTAAAACACCCTGAAATTCCGGCGTATTTGGCAGTGGCAGCCAGTTGGGAATGTACAGTTGAATTAATTCGCTTTGTCGATCGGGCGAAAACTTAACGCTCGTCAATTCTGGCAGTCCCAGCATTTGCCGGAAGATCGGAGCCTTCGGTTCTACATCCACCGCCCCCCCAATCAACACCACAGGCTGACAATCCCAAATTTTGCTCAAAACCTCAGCCACCTGAACCGGCGCGCAGAACAGAGAAAATGACCCAGCCTCCCGATTAATTTCCGCCCACCGCAGTGTTCCGTTTGTTTCCCACCGCTGCCAAAAATTGCTCCAAGCAGCCGGAATCAGCGAATTCGGCTCGATTTTTTCAAACAGCCCCTGCAAAATATTTTGCTCTGCGGTTTCCAGCAAATAGCATTCCTCTGGTTTCGCCGGATGCTGAAAGAAAGCCCGCGTTAGCAGTACCCGCCCTTGGAGGATTGCATCGGCTTCCAAAGGCAGAGATTGCATTAAATCATTCCAGTCAGCAGGTTGCAAACACGCCGTCAATTGCTGGCGCGTCCAAACTTCCAAGTCATCCACACCGTCGATAATTGTCGGAATATTGTTGTGAAGTGGCGAATTCGCCGCCAAGCGAGCCGCCAGCCAAGACTGCGGATCTGCTAGCATCAATCCTTGTCCAGTGGCATTATCGGAATAAGTGTCGATCGGCCCCTCTGTTTGCAGCCACTCTTGCAAACGTGGAATTTCCACTGCTCTCAAATGCTCGATCACCCGTGTAGGCGCGACTAATATCACAGGCTCTGGCCACATCAAAATCGGCATCAAATAACTGACTCGATACCGCTGTCGGTAAGCTCCAGCGGGAAGCCCTGTTTGGATCAGAGCGCTGCGCCCCAAGCGCAAAGCCCGCGCCACGAGCCGCGCCATCGTTAAATGGTGGGGCCAGTGTGGCTCGGAGTTCGATCGCAGGAAGCGGAGTAGCGAATTGTGGACTTCTACCTCAATCAATCGATTGTACTGTTAACATTCCTCACTCAACATAATCAAAACTGGCCAGAAAATCAACTACTTTTTGACCGAGAGGCAAACAGAATTTACTCTCCTGATGAGTTGCACCTCCCTTCCCAAAATTCCCGTGAGAATTCACCATCAAACTCTCCTGTCCCGAACTAATTAAAATAGTTTGGGTAGGTGACTCAAAAAACTTTGTTGGCTGACTCACCTGTGATATATTAGAGACCAAATTCATCAACTCATTTAATTTATTTGTAGCTGTACTCAATGCTTTACGCAACTGCAATATTCGTTTTTCATCCAAATTTTGAATTTCGATATTTTTGCCGATAACCATAATATTTTTCTGAGTTTGTAGAGCATCCTTAAAAGGAAGAATCGCTAAAAAAGCTGCTGGCAATAAATGCTCATCGCTCTCAAATCTAAAAGTTAGAGTTGTGCGACGGTAGCCGACTTCAATATTAGGAGGAAAATTCATGGCCCGGTAATGCCTAGCTATTTCGCTGTAAGCTGTTGCTAAAGTGCTGTTTGCGGAGTAGTCTAAAAGTGCGTCAACCACAATTTGCACTAACCCAGGTGTGTGATTTAAAAATTTTATCGATTCTGACGGCGAATTAAATTGTTGAATCTGAGTGCGATCGCCCGCAGGGCTGAGGTCAACCCACTTGCAAGTAATATCATCTGCGATGATGCCAAACCGGGGAACCAAATACAGTTTTGCTCCTGTTAAAGTTGCTCCCCTCAAATCAGCGCCTACCCAATCTGCCTTAATCAAATTTGTTTCTGTCAAATCAGCGTGAACGAAACTAGCACTTGCTAAATTAGTATTTCTTAAATCTGCTCCGTTAAGGTTAGCTCCGCTTAATTTAGCAAAGCTCAGATCGGCGCCGTTGAGGTTTGCTCCCGCCAAATCAGCCCATTTGAGGTTAGCTCCGCTCAAATTGGCACTGCTGAGATTCACCTGTTGCAAAGAAGCTTGTCTCATATCAGCATTGATCAAATTGACGCCGCTAAGTTCTGCTTTCGTCAAATCTGCGCCGTGTAAGTTAGCTTCTTGAAAGTTAGCTGAAGCAGCCGAAGCACCTGTGAGATTTGCACCGGAAAGATTAGCACCGCACAGGTTAGCTTCCGTCAGTTTTACCTCTCTTAAATCTGCTTCAGTCAGGTTTGCACCGCTGAAGTTAGTTTTGCTGAGTTCGCAGCGGACTAATTCGCTTCTAATCAGGGATGCTCGGATTAATTGAGCTGCACTTAAATCGGCTCTGACTAAGTTTGCTACGTTGAGAGTCGCCCCGTTTAAGATTGCCCGCGACAGGTTGGTACTGCTGAGTCTAGCCACATTCAGGTTAGCTTCGCTCAAGTTAGCGTCGCTCAAATTAGCGCCGCTGAGGTTGGTGACAAATAAGCTAGCCCGCCTTAAAATTGATTGGCTGAGGTTGATGCGGCTGAGATTAGCTTCATTCAGGTTGATTCCTGTGAAATCTCTGTCACCTTCTGTGTATCTCTTGACGATTGCAAATCGTTTGAGCAGTTCTTCAGCTTCCATTTTGTTTACCTGAATGAAATGGCAATAGGCTAACTTTTTTATGGCATAAATAGAAATAATATCAAATTCATTTATAGTATTTACTCACCGAGCTGATAAAAGCTTTTGACAAACTCAATGACCGTATTTAGCGGCGGGGTGGTAAATCTTTGGGCTTTAATTGCAGGACTGATAGAGGTTTTGTTGACTCCAGGCAAATTGGTCAAGTTTCTGCCAAAATCTGGGTGATAGTGAATCATCAAACTTTCGGCGCTGGAGTTAGCCAGTACAGTTTGAGTAGGCGATTGGAAAAAACTTGACATCGGTTCGCGATCGAGGCGAATCGGCTGAATTTTCATTTCCCCTATTTTTCTCATTGTTTGGGTCAGGGCAACGTTTAATTGCACTACCATATTTGAGACTCTGACACCCAAGTTATTACCACTTTGGGGTTGAATCATCTTGATCAGAGTCATCAAATTTTTCTGAGTAAATGCTGCATCACTAAAGGGAGTAATCGCCACGAAAGCTGTGGGAAATAGTTGCTCGTCCTGTTCTATTCTAAATGATATGATTGTGCGTCGAGAATTAACTTCGATACTGGGAGGATGGTTCAAAGCAGGGTATTGACGGGCAATTTGGCGGTAGGTAGCTGCAAGGACAAAGTTAGCATCCGGGTCGAGGGGTCGATCGACAATAATTTGAACTGTCGGCGGTGTAGCATTGAAAAACCTTTGAGATTCTTCTGGGGTAAAGCGCTGAATGTGGCTGCGATCGCCGTTAGGACTGAGGTCAACCCAATCGCAGGTAATGTCATCTGCTTTCACATCAAACCTCGACACCGCGTAAATTTTTGCCCCCGTCAGGGCCGCCCCCGTCAAATCAGCGCCTACCCAATCAGCGTGAATCAAATTCGCTTGAGTCAAATCCGCGTGTACCAGAGTAGCGTTCAAGAGATTGACATTGCTCAAATTTGCCCCGTACAAGTTGGCCCCGCTCAATCTCGCTTCATCGAGGTCAGCGCCGGTCAGGTTCGCCCCGCTGAGGTCAGCCCACCGGAGATTAGCGCCTCGCAAGTCAGCGCCGCTGAGGTTGGCCTGAGAAAGATTAGCTTGTCTGAGTTCGGCATTGCAGAGGTTGACTCCTCGCAAGTCGGCCCTGCTGAGGTCGGCTCTGTGCAAGTTGGCCCGTTCCAAGTTTGCCGCTGTTAGGGAAGCGCCTCTAAGGTGAGCCCCGCTGAGGTCGGCTTGCTCTAGATTGGCTTCTCTGAGGGTTGCTTCTCTCAAATCTGCTTCGCTGAGATTTGCACCGGTCAAGTTGGCACTACTGAGGTTTGCTCGAATCAGTTCGGATCTGATCAGTGTAGCTTCGACGAGTTGGGCTTCGCTGAGGTCGGCTCTAATCAAGTTAGCTACGTTGAGGATAGCACCGCTGAGGTTGGCTTTGTGCAGATTGGCACCGCTGAGTCTGGCAACATTGAGTTTGGCTTTTCTCATGTTGGCGTTTGACAAATTGGTGCCACTCATGTTGGTGAGGCTTAAGATTGCCTCACTGAAATTAGCCCCGCTGAGATCGATCCTGCTGAGATTTGCCTCGCAAAGGAGGATGGCAGTAAAGTCTCTTTCTCCTGCTGCATATTTTGTGATGAGTTCTTCGGCATCCATGCTTTTGAATTTCCCTGATGTGTTAGCTAGAACAAAGCTTTGTTGTGCCAACCTTTAAACTAGAATAAGCATTTTCTGTAACTTGATGCAATATGCTTAAACATCTATATTGTGGAAGCCTTTTATAAAATCCAAAATGCTACTGATATTAGTTTGAGCCAATTTTGCGATCTCGGCTAACTTGCCAGAGGTTGAGTTACTTGGGTCGTATTTTTTAATCAGGCGCTTGCCGAAGGCTGGGTGGTGATATACGCTGAGTCTTTGGTCGCGGGAATTAATTAAGATCATTTGTGTGGGAATTTGAAAGAAATTGATGCTTTCGCCGATTTTTGGAAAAGAACTGGAAATTTTGATTTGGTCTACTTTGCTGATAGCTTGGTTGAGAGCTTTGCTACATAACTGAACGTGTTTAGATTCTTTGACGTTAAGTTTGCCTGCATCGTGGGATTGAATCATTTTCATCAAAGCTATTAGGTTTTTTTGAGTTATGGCAGCGTCGTTAAAAGGAATGATGGCAACGTAAGCGGTGGCAAATAATTTATCGTCGCTGTCCATTTTAAAGGCGAGTACGGTGCGTCTGGAGCTGACTTCGATCGTGGGAGGCTGACTTAAACTCGGGTATTGTTGGGCAATTTGGTAATAAGTTGCAGCTAGTGCAAAATGAGCGCCTTGGTCTAAGGGCGAGTCAATTACAATCCGAACTGTGGGCAAGGTTTCGTGAAAAAATTCGTGGGTTCCTCCTGAGTTCAACCAGTAAATTTGGCTGTGGTCGCCGTTGGGGCTCAGATCGACCCACTTGCAGGTCATGCCTTCGGTTTTGATGCCCAGTCGCGAAACTGCGTGGAGTTTGGCTCCGGTTAAGGTGGCTCCGGTTAAGTCGGCTCCAATCCAGTCGGCGCGGATCAGATAGGCATTTGTCAGGTCGGCGTGAACTAAGCTGGCATTGAGCAAGTTGGCGTGGCAGAGGTCGGCTCGGCTGAGGTCGGCACCGCTCAATTTTGCTTCGCTGAGGTCGGCCCAGCGGAGATTGCAACCGCTGAGGATTGCCCAGCGCAAATTGACGCCGCTGAGGTCGGCGCCGCTGAGTACGGCTTGAGTTAGGTTGGCTTGTCTCAGTTCTGTGCCTCGCAAGTCGGCGCCGCTGAGGTCGGCTCGGCTGAGGTCGGCTCCTTGCAGGTTGGCTTGTTCGAGGTTGGCTTCTGTCAAGCACGCGCCGCTGAGGTGAGCGCCTCGAAGGTTGGCTTGAGCGAGGTTGGCTCCTCGAAGGGTGGCTTCGGTGAGGGTGGCGCCGCTGAGGTTTGCGCCGCTGAGGTTTGCGCCGCTGAGTTCGGCTCGAATGAGCTCGGCTCTGATCAGTTTCGCTCCTATGAGTATGGCTTTTTTGAGGTCAACTCGCACTAGGTAAGCGACGTTGAGGTCGGCGTCGGTGAGGTCGGCGCCGCCTAGATGGGCGCCGCTGAGTCTGGCGATGTTGAGTTTGGCACCTGTGAGGTTGGTTTTGCTGAGGTTGGCTCCGCTCAGGTTTGCTACACTCAGATTCGCACCCTTGAGGTTGGCTCCGCTCAAGTTGACGCCGCTGAGGTTGGCCTCAGTCAGGTTGATTCCGGCAAAGTTTCTTTCTCCGGCGGCATATTTCTTCAGGAGTTCCTCGACTGTCATGGGGGCGGCACCGTATCAAATATCCCCATTTTATTGCTATGAATATCGGTATTGTCGGACTGGGTTTAATTGGTGGCTCGATCGGGCTGGATTTGCGATCGCGCGGGTTTAATGTTTTGGGGGTTTCGAGTCGGCAGCAGACTTGCGATCGGGCGCAAGCTCGCGGTGTTGTCAATGAAGCCAGCATAAACCTGTCTCTGATGGCAGCAGCCGATGTGGTTTTTATTTGCACGCCACTGGGGTCGATCGAGCCGATCGTCCGAGAGTTGGTGCCCTATCTTTCCCCTGATACCATTGTAACCGATGTCGGTTCCGTAAAAACACCCATAGTGCAGGCTGTGTCTTCTCTGTGGCCGAATTTTGTAGGGGGACACCCGATGGCGGGGACTGCTGAAAGCGGAATCGAGGCTGCGGTACCTGATTTGTTTGTGGGCCGGCCTTATGTGGTGACGCCGACTGCCCAAACGCCGGCGTTTGCTGTGGATAAGGTTGAGGAAATTGCCCGGTTGCTGGGTGCTAAAGTTTACCGATGTGAACCGGAAGAGCACGATCGAGCTGTGGCTTGGATTTCTCATTTGCCGCTCATGGCGAGCGCGACGCTGGTTGCTGCGTGCGATCGAGAGGGCGATCAGGATATTGTTAATTTAGCCCAACATTTGGCGAGTTCGGGTTTTCGGGATACGAGCCGGGTGGGGGGTGGCAATCCCGAACTGGGAGTGATGGTGGCAAAGTACAATCGAGAGGAATTATTGCGATCGCTCTCTATTTACCGCGACACTCTCGACGAGTTTATCAGCGATATCGCAGCCGAAAATTGGCAAAGTCTCGAACACAAGTTGAAGCTGACTCAACAAGCGAGACAGAATTACAACTTGTGATCCAAAATTTACCAGCCAATTCAACCAGTAATTCACGTTCAGATTGAGGCGCAAATAGTTGGTGTAGTCGCTAAAATGAAGCGAGTGTTAACGTTTAAAGCCTAGGAACCGGGCTTTTGAGAATTAACAATTAAACAAAGGTAAGGTGCGCGCCGATCACCCTACTAATTTCTAATTCTCGGCCCAATTTCGGATGCCCCATGCCCTATGAATGATTCTCAAGCATCACCAAATCCATCAAAACCTGTCCATCCCCTCAAGCGGCTGCTGAAGTACGGGCGCCGCTACCGCCTGAAAGCTTGGCTGGCAAGTATCTGTTCGCTGCTGAATAAATTCTTTGATTTAGCGCCGCCAGCATTAATCGGTATTGCCGTTGATGTGGTGGTGAAACAGCAAGATTCTATCCTCGCTCAATGGGGCATAAAAGATGTTTTTTGGCAACTGGCAATTATCACTGTTTTGAGCGCGATTGTTTGGACGTTGGAATCTGTTTTTGAATATGCCTATGATTATTTGTGGCGCAATTTGGCTCAGGATATTGAACACGATTTGCGTCTGGAAGCTTACAGTCATTTGCAGGAATTAGAATTAGCTTATTTTGAAGAACGCAGCACGGGCGGTTTGATTTCTATTCTTAACGATGATATCAATCAACTCGAACGTTTTTTGGACGACGGCGCTAATGAGGTGATTCAGGTAATTACAACGGTTGTTGTGATTGGGGCGGCTTTTTTTGCGGCCTCTCCTCTTGTTGCTGGGCTGTCAATGCTGCCGATACCTTTTATTATTTGGGGTTCGATCGCCTTTCAAAATCGCCTTGCTCCTTTCTATGCTGATGTGCGGGAAAAGGTGAGTTTTCTGAACGGGCAACTGTCGAATAATTTGATGGGAATTACTACTATTAAAAGTTTTACTTCCGAAGATTATGAAATTCAGCGCATAGAAACACAAAGCCAAGCTTACCGCCAAAGCAACCGACGGGCGATCGTACTTTCGGCAGCTTTTATTCCGCTGATTCGGGTTGTGATTTTCTTGGGGTTTATTGCAACACTATTTTTGGGCGGTTTGGAGGTGGTGGCGGGCAGATTGTCTGTGGGAACTTACAGCGTTTTGGTATTTTTGACCCAGCGGTTGTTGTGGCCGCTGACTCGCCTGGGAGATACTCTGGATCAATACCAGCGCGCCATGGCTTCGACTAATCGGGTGATGAATTTGTTGGATACTCCGATCGCAATTCGCACGGGTGATATTCGGCGGCCGGTTAGTTCGATTAAGGGTGAATTGGAATTTAAAAATGTTACGTTTTCTTATAATCAAAGAAAACCAATTTTGCAGTATTTTTCTTTGAATCTGCCGGCGGGAAAAACTACTGCGATTGTTGGGGCGACAGGTTCCGGTAAAAGTACGCTAGTGAAACTAATATTGAGGCTGTACGAGGTACAGCATGGCAATATTTATCTCGACGGTATAGAATTAAATAACCTGAATTTAAAAGATTTGCGGAGAGCGATCGGATTGGTGAGTCAAGATGTGTTTTTGTTTCACGGTACGGTGGCAGAAAATATTGCTTACGGCAGTTTTGAGGCAAGCAATCGAGAGATAGTAAATGCTGCGAAAATTGCTGAAGCGCACGAGTTTATCGCGCAATTGCCGGACGGTTACAACACTATTGTAGGGGAACGCGGTCAAAAATTGTCGGGGGGTCAGCGGCAGCGAATTGCAATTGCGAGGGCTGTTTTGAAGAATCCGCCGATTTTGATTCTTGACGAAGCTACTTCAGCGGTGGATAACGAGACTGAGGCGGCAATTCAGCGATCGCTCGAACGAATTACCAAGAATCGCACTACAATTGCGATCGCCCACCGTCTTTCTACTGTCCGCAATGCCGATTGCATTTGTGTCATGGAAGAGGGGCTGGTGGTAGAATCGGGGCAGCACGAACAACTGATCGAACAGGACGGAATTTATGCGGCGCTCTGGCGCGTGCAATCTGGTATAAGATAGAAACGCAGCGGTTTTGGGTAATTGGGAATTGCTAATTTGTAATTGGGGATGGGCTTTTGGGCATGGGTAACTAATGACAACAGTCAACAGCCAACTGCCAACCGCCAACTGCCAACTGCTAACTGACAACTGACTGCAAAATATTAGTTTCTACAAGCAAGAAGAGAAAATGTTTCTATTTGATAGCCCTGAGTCCAAACCCAACGAAAATAGCTGGAGTCGAAAATTAGATAAATTTGTGAAAGCTAATCAAAATGAATTGGCTGCTTTGGCTTGGGGGCTATTTCTGGAAAGGGGAGAGGAAAGCGAGGAGATTTTGGCAATTGATATTGCAGAAACTGCGCGTTTTGTGTATTGTAAGAAAGAGGCGGTTGAAGAGTTGAACCGTCAAGTTAAAAGTCATATTCAGGAAGTTGTAGGTGTGTTAAACGCTCACAAACCTGAGAAGGAAGTGGCGATTTTGGCGATCGGGGAAGGTCAAATTAAGTTGATTCTTTTTGAACCTAAGCCTGAACCTCCTGTTTGTTTTGAGGAAGCCGCAACAGATGTTGATACATTGTTGGCTAAGCTGGAACAGCAGATGGTTGAATGTATGAAATAGCAGTTATATCAAATCCGGTGGCATCGGAATTGATATTACCTACAGTCAGGAGACGACGCTGTGCGGTTTCCCGAAAATAAATCGGGCGATGGTTATATCTCTTATCGAGGAAGATTGATTATGTTGGCGTAGGGAAACGGCAATGTTGTGTCGTCAGTTGCCCTATTGTCGATGGTTATATTCGATCGCACTCTGAGGGCAATTTTATCCCATAGTCTCTTTCAATCCCTGGGTGCTCTCAACTTCCTATTAGCAACAGGCAAGATGCCTGTTCCACAAAGAGTAAACCCGGACTTATTATAGATATCAGAATAACCAGCAATCAAAATAACCAGCGGGCGGCGAATCGTCATGCAAAATTTGAGATCGATATAAATTAGGTACAGATTCCGCCAATTCTGTACCTAATTTTACTTCCCGCGCTCTTTCTGTTAATGGAAATGAAAATTGATAGCCATCTTGCAAATATTTTGCCCTAGCAACAATCTCATTCTTCTCTAAAATAGCGCTGTTGCTACCAATCAAAACAGTGTTAATGTCCTTCCACGGACACACGCACACCTGGGAAAATACGCTTTGAAAAGTCTTGATTTTTTCCGCATAAAACTGATCTCTTTGCAGCATATTTGCTACCACAACTCCCTCGCTTGACAAGTGTTTTTCGCAGATTTGATAAAATTCTTTGGTGGATAGGCGATGCGGAAAGTAGCCGTTGCCAAAAGCTACGTCGATCATGATGATATCGTATTGAGTATCGGATTTTTGCTGCTCTAAATACTCTCTGCCGTCTTGAATTGTCACACTCAGCCGATCGTCCAATTTTACCCCAAAACACTTTGTAGCTGCTTCGATCGCGATCGGGTCTACATCCGCACATTCTATAACAGTGTCGGGCAAATAGTGGTGCAAAACTAAGGGAATTCTGCCGCCGCCAAAACCAGCAATGTAGATTCTTTGAGGTTGGCTTTGCCACACTAAACCCAACATCATCGCCTGAGTATATTCAGACACTAGATGTAAAGGATGGTTGAAATCGAAAACAGATTGCAGTAAATCTGTTTGCCGATTTACTTTTTCTACTAAAGATAGCTTAATGTGCGATCGATCTTTTGTGACTGCAACATAGTGAACTCCCGAATCTTGGCAAAAAATGATTCCATCCGGCTGTTGTTGCAGCCAAGTAAGCCGCTGCTGAATGGCGGCTAAATTCATAGGTTGCCAATTTTGGGGGCGATCCATCATCTGATTTTAAATTTTATTAGGACTAAGGTAAGCTTGTCAAAATTAGTAAGGTACGTCAATCGATTTTAGATTTTAGATTTTAGATTTTAGATTGAAGCATTGGTCCCACGAATAAATTCGGGGGCTCCTTTATCGGATACAGGTTTTTTATTTCTGGACGGATGAATCCGGGGGGTTGTATCCTGGATGCTTTCGGTCAGTTCAAAACTCTCAATTATCACTTGATAACGCAAGTCTGACGCACCCTACAAGTCTTACAGCACATTCCACGTTTATGAATTACAGCCGCTTCTTGCTATCTCCCTACTTCATAAACCTGGAATACGCTGTATTTTTTAATTTCGCGCAGGCGGACGAAACTTGGTGTAGACGCGATTTAAATCGCCGAGTCTTCCAAGATATAACAATAGAAATTAAGTTTATTCAAGCCGCTTGTACGCCACCAATTCCAAACCTGAAATCGAAAGTTCCATTTTTTCCCAATCTTGCTTGTCACCTTCCAACTTTTCAAAGGCTGCTGAGGTAAGCAAAATCTCTCCGCGTTCCGCCAAATCCTCTCCCAGCTTGGATGCCAGATTAAATTCCGATCCGTACATATCCTCTCCTTCCAGCATCAAAACATCCCCACAGCCAATACCAATGCAGAGGTAAATGTCCATCTCCGGCGGCAGTGTGGTGTTGACAGCCGCCGTTTGTTTCAAAGAGTCGATCGCAGCTTCCACCGCTGATTTGACATCGGAAAAAACTGCAAAAATATTGTCTGCTTCCTCCTTAACTACAGTGCCACCGTATTCGGAAATTATCGGTTTGACAATTCCGTGCATCCGGTGAATCATTGCCAAAAAATGAATGATTCCGTAGCGGACTGTCGTGCGCGAAAATCCCGACATATCCATTACTAAAATTGCGTAATTTTTGCGGAAAGTTGAATTTATTTTTTCATCAATTTCCGCCATTCTTTCGGGATGTTCGTTTCTTTCTTGCAGCAGCTTTTCTAAGTTAGCGCGGTTATTTGTTTTCATCTTTGTTTAATTAAATTCCCAATCGCGACACACTTCTTGAGGGCGGCCAGCAGGATGCACTGCACAAGTGATGCCATCCTTACCGTAATAATAATCGCAGACTTTGCAAGGTTTAGTTTGCTCTAATTTTTTCATCAAAGTTGCCCGGATTGTCTGGACTCGGTTGCGATACTTGTTTGCATTCGAGTGACTCGGTTCAATTGCCAAAGCTTGCTCGAAAGCTGCTAAGCTGGAATCGTACAATTTAATAATTTGGGAACTGTATTTTGTCCAAGCATCGGCATGGCTTTGATAGAGTTCGATTGTACTTAAGTTTAAAATTCCGTATTCTGTCCAAGCGTCGGCTGAAGCTCGATCGAACTTAATATTGGCATTTAGCAAAACTTTTTTGATCGTTGCCAAAAGTTCCCTCGGCTGCCAAGGTTTGCTAACATAAGCCTCGGCGCGATCGCCCTGGAACCTCGCAAATAAAGCTAACTGCTGTCCCTTGCCTGTTAAAAATACCACCGGTATGTTCCGAGTTTCGGGATTAGCTTTAATTAAACGACAAACCCCGTAGCCGTCCAGACGGGGCATTATGACATCTAATAATACTAAATCGGGGCAATTTTTCTCGATTTTATCCAGCGCTTCCACACCGTCAGATGCCTGAATTACATTCAATCCGCTGCATCTCAACTGATGTGAAATGCACTCCCGTTGGCTGCGGGAATCTTCCACCACTAAAACTGTACTCATCACTCCCCACCTGGTTTTTGAGGTAAACTTGTTCGCTGCTTCGAGTAACCCTTGCTGAAATCAGTTTACCCACATTGGAAGAGTTTTTTATCACTGGCTAGCTAAATTTACTGAAATTGCAACAAATCTTAAACTGGGGAGCCAAGGTGATACTTATCAGAAAATGCTGGTTGCTAATACCCGGACAATTGTTGAAGGTTTAAACGGTAAATATTCGGCTTTTAAGCCTTAATAACGGCAAATCGTACTGATGTCTGACGAAAACCTTGTTGAATTGCAACAGATAATCGGCTATTGTATACATTAAAGTTCTTAAAGACGACAAATGAATCGATTGCTCCTCACTTTATTGGTAAGTCCGACGCTGTTTGGATCTGTGATGTCTTTGAGCGCGATCGCCAATCCCGCTCTAATTGGCGAAATACCAGCCCAATCGGCTGATTCGCCTCAATGCGTGCGATCGCCCCACACTCAGCGCCTGAGTTGCGTGCGGCTTTCTGGCAAGTCTGCTGCTGCTAATTCTAAAGTAAGAATCAGTTGGCAGCGCCCGGGTGAAGAACGGGTGGCGATGCTGGATTTTTCGGAAGCAGAAAGCGATGAGGCGGTGGCGCTGTTTGGCTGCGACTGTCAGATGTGTATCAACTCGCTGCGACAGTTGCGCGGTTTGCCACCTCTGGATCTAGCTTCTTGATGGCGATCCGACAGCATTGGGAGTCAGGCTCAAAAACCAGGTTTCCGATCGCTGCGGGCTTTGGAATGCCTTTAGCTTTCTCACTTTTAGAGAAACCAAAGCCAGCAAATTTATCGATCGCCCCAAAAAACATCCTAACAGCAAAGCAGCCAAAATATAAGGTGCAGCAACCTGCAAATCCGACCAACCGCGACCGTTCAAACTACCGATTAACCAATTCAAAGCAGCTTGCAAGCGGCTGTCTTCAGCTAACAGCAACAGTGTAGTTTGTATTGCCCCAAAAAGAGAACTCACAGCCACACCAGCTAAAACCAAACGTTCCACAGAAATTCCCGTTTTAGTTTTTCCTAAAAAGTATACCAGCATCGAAGTTAAAATAGCACCTATCCAAGCCGCCAAAGGCACCCAACTTTGAAATATTCCCAAAGTCAGCATGGTAATCGCAACCAACCCTGCACCCGCCGAAATTCCTAATACAAAAGGATCTGCTAAACCGTTGCGGAGTAACCCTTGCAGCAAAGCCCCCGACATTCCTAAAGCCGCACCAACCGTCAGCGCTGCCGCAACTCTGGGCAAACGCAATTCCCATAAAATAGTTTGATTGACAGCATCGCCTTGGTGCAGAAATGCTTGCCACAATTGATCGGCACTCATGGGTACCGCACCAAAAGAAAGCGAAAGGGCGAGGGTTAATAGCAAACCCAATCCTAAGAATACAACTGCCTAAAAACTCGATATTTTAGCCAGATTTTTTTCACAATATATTATACCGCTTTGCTTTTAGATAAATAACATTTTTACATAGTTATTTCTGCGCGATCGCCCAAACTCCTAAGAAACAATCCGGCTAGTTACTAAATACCATCTATTCTCCTGTTTGTGGATAGATCGCGCTCGTTAACTACAGTAACCTCTTCCGATTAACGCTCGATCGGAGATATTGCACCGATCTGTAATTGTAGAGCTTGCGCGCCAACCGCATTTTCACGTATAATGAGAATGATTATCAAATAAAATGCGCGCGATCGGCTCGATCGCCCGTATCTTAGCAGAGGCGATCGCACCGGGCTGTCAGCGATGAGGTGCGATCGGCTTTGCAAATTAACAGCAAGGTCTCTACAATTAACCAACGAATAACAATGACTAATCTCACCGTACAAACCCCAGATTTAATTGCCGATCTTCCCAAAAGAGGGATGCCAGTAACTATAATTACCGGATTTCTCGGCAGTGGAAAAACCACTTTGCTCAATCAAATACTCAAAAATCGCCAAGACTTAAAAGTTGCGGTTTTAGTTAACGAATTTGGCGATATAAACATCGATTCGCAGCTTCTACTTTCTACAGACGATGACATGGTAGAACTTAGCAACGGTTGCATATGTTGCACTATTAACGAAGGCTTAGTCGATGCAGTTTACCGAGTTTTAGAAAGAGAAGAACGCATCGACTGCATGGTGATTGAAACCACCGGAGTGGCCGACCCGCTGCCGATTATCCTGACATTTGTCGGCACCGAATTGCGGGATTTAACTAATCTAGATTCTGTACTTACCGTAGTCGATAGCGAAACCTTCACTCCCGATCATTTTGACAGCGAAGCAGCTTTTAAACAAGTGGCATTTGCAGATATTGTGCTGCTAAACAAAACCGATCTCGCTCCTCCAGAAAAAGTAGAAGAGTTAGAATCTTACATTCGCACAGTTAAGGAAGGAGCGAGAATTTTACACTCTCGATATGGTGAAGTTCCTCTACCCTTAATTTTGGGTGTGGGTTTAACGCAAGCAGATATTTTCAACAGTCTTGAAATTGAGGAAAAACACGAACACCATCACGAACACCATCACGAACACCACCATCACGGACATCAATCTCATCACTTAGATAACGACGGATTTATTTCACTATCATTTGAGAGCGATCGACCTTTTGATGTCCGCAAATTTCAAGAATTTCTCACGGAAAAAATGCCCTTCGATGTATTTCGGGCAAAAGGAATTCTCTGGTTTAACGACAGTCCGATGAGACACATATTTCAACTCAGCGGCCCCAGATACGAACTAGATGCTTCGGAATGGTTTACCGCACCTAAGAATCAACTCGTAGTCATCGGCCGCAACTTAGATATCGCTCAAATTCGAGAACACCTGAACAGTTGTTTAGTTTAAGATCGTGTCTTAAAAACCCATGAGGACACGGCATTGCCGTGTCCCTACTATCTCATGCGTAAGTCCTAATCTCAAATCTAAAATCTCAAATCGATCGCCCTTCCTGCTACAATCGAAGGTATAATATTAACGAAGTAAACCGCTACGAGTGAATCATGTCTGCAAACACCGCGCTACCTGCTGCTTTAGCTAAAATCGTTCAGCGCTTTCAGCGACATTCCGATCCGAAACAACGCTACGAACAACTGCTGTGGTATGCCAAGCGACTCCCAGCATTTCCCGAAAGCGATAAACTGCCGGAAAACAAAGTTTCTGGCTGCGTGTCGCAAGTTTATATTACCGCAAATTTGGCAGACGGAAAAGTTCTGTATCAAGGCGATTCAGACGCTCAGTTAGTCAAAGGATTAGTTGGCTTGCTGGTGGAAGGTTTGAGCGGATTAACGCCTGCTGAAATTGTCACCATTACCCCAGATTTTATTCAAGACACGGGATTGAATGTGAGTCTGACACCTTCCCGCGCTAACGGATTTTACAACATTTTTCAAATGATGAAAAATAAGGCACTTGCTTGTGAATTAAGCAAGCAAGCCGAAGCAAATTAAAAGAATAAACAGCCATGACTCAAACTACAAATTTAACAAAATCAAATTCTGGCCAGTATTCCGCCGCAGTTCAAGAATATCTGTGGAATTGGAAAGAAACCCAAATCAAAGTTATTTACGAAACCAGAGGGCAGGGAAATCCTGTATTGTTGCTGCCGGCATTCAGTACGGTTTCGACGCGAGAAGAAATGCGTCCTTTAGCAGAATTGTTAGCTTCTAACTTTCAAGTTATGAGTTTAGATTGGCCGGGCTTTGGCGAATCCGATCGCCCGCGAACCGACTATCAACCGCAATTATATCATCAATTTCTCAAGGATTTTGTTGAGTCAATTTTTAATAGTCCTGTGGCTGTAGTTGCGGCAGGTCACGCTGCGGGTTATGTGATGCAATTAGCGCAATCACAGCCCAATGTTTGGTCAAAGATTGTCTTAGCAGCGCCGACTTGGCGCGGGCCTTTGCCGACGATGAGCAAACAGCAAAGCGGCTGGCACGGAATGGTGAGAGAATTAGTACGATCGCCCTTACTGGGACAATTCCTATACAAACTCAACACTGCGCCGTCTTTCCTCAGTTTCATGTACCGCCGCCACGTCTACGCCGATGCAGCTAAAGTCACGCCAGATTTCATCCAAAGCAAATGGCAAGTGACGCAAAAACCAGGTGCTCGATACGGTTCCGCTGCCTTTGTGACTGGTGGTTTAGATACGGCAAAAGTGCGATCGGAATTTACAGATAAATTTCAACAATTAGCAGTGCCGGTGATGGTTGTAATTGCTGAAAATGCGCCGCCAAAATCAAAGGCTGAAATGGAAGCATTAACGGAATTACCGGGTGTTGAATCGCGAGTTATTCCCGGTTCTTTGGGTATGCACGAAGAGAATGCTGAAGCTTTGGCAAATGTGGTTAAATCTTTTATTTGAGAGGATTAAGAGGGGATGAACCGCAGAGGGCGCAGAGAACGCAGAGGGGAGGAATGCAAGCTGTTTTTTTAACGTTTGTTTGGATTTTTTGCTATTGGTTTTGTCTGCCAGTTTATGCTGTCGCAGATCCGCCGATAATCAATTTGCCCAAGAGTACGATCGAAAGTGCGATCGACTTTCACATTCATTCTTCTCCTGATGTGATTCCCCGCAGGTTGGATGATTTTGAAGTAGCGAAATTAGCTGCTAGGGCGAAGATGAAAGCTGTGGTATTGAAAAATCATTATGCCAGCACAGCAGCGCGGGCAGTTTTGGTTAATAAAATAGTACCAGAAATCGAAGTTTTCGGAGGAGTTGTTCTCAATCATTCGGTAGGCGGCATTAATCCCGACGCTGTTGACGCAATGCACCGCATCGGTGGCAAATACGGTAAAGTAGTGTGGCTGCCAACGGTTGATGCTGAGCATCACTTGCAGGTTTTTCACAAGCCGGGAATGGGGATTAAAGTTGCGGAAAATGGCAAGGTTTTACCGGAAACAGCAGCGGTGTTGAAGATTGTAGCTAAAGAGAATTTGGTATTGGAAACTGGTCATATTTCCTCAGAAGAAGTGATGGCAGTTGTAGCTGAAGCCAACCTGCTCAATATTAAAAACATCCTGATTACCCACGCAATGGCGGATGTACCCGGTTTATCCCTAAAAAATCTGCAAACAGCCGCCGCAGCCGGAGCTTTCTTAGAACTCGCATTTGTGAACGATTTGATGGGAGAAAATGCCGCTGATGAGGGTCACAAAAACTGGCATCAAGTTTCTATTAGTAAAATGGCAGCAGCGATTAAACTAATCGGAGCCGAGCATTTTGTTATGAGTACAGATTTGGGAAGAAAACCCGATCCTTTACCTGCTGAAGGCTACAAGTTATTTGTGGAAAAATTGATTGCTGAAGGCATTTCTCAGCCTGAAATTAATTTAATGATGAAGGAAAACCCCGCTCGATTGTTAGGAATTTAGGAGTAAATATGATGTCCGATTGCTGAGGGCTTCTGTCCTATCTTTGATTTCTAGTCAAGTAGCATCTACTTCAGGTTCTGGAGATTCTGGCTCGCCCGCTGGGGAGTTGGTTTGCAATTCTGATAGCTGCGAATTTAGCTGCAAACGTTCTTGATAGACGGTTTCTAAATGATTTTCTAATGCCCCTACTTGAGATTGCAGTTGATTTTGAGCCTGATTAGCTGTAGCGATTTGACTTTGAAATTCCGAGAGTTGAGAGTAAAGATACGATCGCTCTCTGTTAGCTGTCTCTAACTGGGATTGCAGTTGCGATCGCTCTGCTTCGACTAATTGCAGTTGATCTTGCAAACCAGATAGTTGAGACTGAAGTTGCTCGCGCTCTTGAATCGAGCGATCGAACTTAATTTGAGTTTCCGACAACTGGTACTGTACCTGCAATCTGCTTTGACTAGCCGTTTCCAACTGACTCTCAAATTCCGACAGCAGAGCATGAAATTGAGAACGTTCTGCATCAACCGCCTCTAACTCTGCTTGCATTTCCAGCAATTGAGCGTTAAGTTGCGATCGCTCCTGATCCGCAACTTCTAACTGCTCTTGAAGTTCTGCCACTTCTGCTAACTGGGACTCAGCTTGTTGAGCATTTTCTAGCTGAAACTGCAAATCAGCAATCAGAGTATCAATTTGCGATCGATCCTGGGCAATTCCTGCCAAAAATTCTTCCATTTCTGACACTTGATTTTTTAACACTTCTTGCTCGCGAGTCACAGTTTCCAACCGACTTTGTAACTGAGACAATTCAGAATTTAGCTGATTTTCATTCTGCACCTTTTGCCGCAATTCCGAAGTTCGGGCATCCAACTGAGCAGCCAAATTCGATATCGCCTCCTGCGAACCCTGCATCCGTACCAAATTGCGTGAATTTCGCTTATTCAAAACTAGCCAGCAGACTGATGCCCCGCCTCCAAATCCTATGAATAAAAGTAATGCTTCCATTTGTGGTATCTAACTGATATAAATTGAGGGATTTTGATTATGACCAAAAAAGGGACATCCACAAATCGCGATCTTACTCAAAGCTATCACAACTTGCCAGCCTGTGTTGACTTTGCTCAACAATTTATATTTCTTTACAAATCCCTTTTGTTTACAGGTAAGGTGCAGCCCACCCTGCAAGTCCGATTAATGCAGCAAATCCACAATATGAGGAATAATTTCGATATGCTGAGTCAACAAATAATCCAACCTATCCGCCAATAAACTAAAAATTAAATCGTTATAACTCATCCCGTATTCCGCCAAACCTAAAGCTACCAAACTCGTCACATTTTCCCCTGGATGTTTCAGATCCGGTTTGGGATTTGCTTCCAAAACATAAAGCGTTCCATCAGCATCACTGCGGACATCAATCCGCACCAAACTGTTCAAACTAAACTCCCAATAAATTTTTCGAGCTAACTCAATTAACTCTTGTTTGAGTTCAGGTTCCTCACCGCCCATCAACCGTCCTCGATCTGCCGTAATCGCTTTTTTGTCCATAGAAGTAAAGATAAGTTCGTCAGGCTCCAGCACGCGCTCTATCGTGGAAAAAGCAAAAGGTTTTGTATTTTTAGAAAAACCGCTTTTAGCATATTTTACATAGCCACAAACTGCTACACAAAATTCTCGTCCAGGCAAATACTTTTCAATTAAAGCAGTATTGTGAGTAGCTCGGTGAACTTCCGAAACTGCCTCAGACAAACCCTCTATTTTGTCTACAAAATGAACGTGCAGCGAAGCGCGACCGGATACTGGTTTAACAACAAACGGCCCTTGATAGTCACCAAAAGCAATGGCAAAACGCTGATGCAAATTAGGCTGCAAAATCCCTTGAGAAGGATGCCACGTCATAAAAGGAGCGGTTTTAATTCCGACTGATTGCAGTTCCCGTTTAAAAGCGTGTTTGTTATCTAAAGTTGAACTATTTAAAGGATTGTGACCGACATAAGGCATTCCCAACATTTCCAACAATGCGGGAGTGTGACAAACAGGATTGTAGCCCTGGACTCCGCCAGTATTCAGCCACACTAAATGAATATTTTTTTGTTTGAGTTGTTCCGGCAGATTCATGTCATCAGGCATGACAAAGACTTGCTGAAAGCCAATTTCTGCTAAGGCTTTAGCAATCTCGCGGGCGACGATTTCGTAACTCTTCCAAGCGCGGGGATTGTGAGTTTTGTAAATCACTGATCCGGGGCGATCGCAGTCGCCGCCGAACACCACCGCAATCCGCAATTTAGCAAACAGCACCTCCAAATATTGAGGCAGCAAACTAAAGTCATAATGCCAGCGATTCATGCCAATTGATGTTGCAACCATTTAAGTTTATTTCCTGTGTGTTTTATTTTTTATCTGCCGAACTGCTAGATTTTGCCAAATATATTCCCGCCAAAACTACGGAGAAAGCAAACCAATTAAACAAGCTCAAACTTTCCGCAAACAGCACCCCGGCAATAATCGCAGTAATCACGGGTTCTAGCAGCAGGAAAAGAGCGACAAATCCCGACGACAAACGACCGAGACTGTGGATGAGCAGTCCCTGGCCGAAAGCTTGACAAATCACCGCCAAACCAATTACAGCCAGCCATCCCTGCCAAGAATAAGGGAAAACTCGATCGCCCGCCAGCAGAACCAGTGGCAAAACCAAGATACTACCAATAAAACAGCGCCACATCAATATAGTTGTCGCCGGAAACTTCGTTCGCAAATGTTCTGAAAGTAGCAGATTTCCTGCATAAAACATCGCCGATAAAAGAGCAGCAATGTCGCCGACTAGATTGTCTCCCGCCGTTTGCAAATCGTCCATTCCGATCGCAATTGCGCCAGAAAAAGCCACCGCCAGTCCCACCAAAAACCTGTTATCAAAGCGCCGCCCTAACAGCAGCCATCCCCCCAAAGTAGTAAATAAAGGAGTTAAGTTTCGCAGTACAGTAGAATTAGCGACATTAGTCTGAGTCAGTGACCAGGCCCAGAAACCCAAAGAAGCAGAAGAAACCACGCCTACGGCTGTTAACAACATCACATCCAGCAGAGTGTAGCTCGATCGCCCTTCAACTTGGGCCCCAGATATTCGGCGGCGCGCAGCATCCGCACCATTCCACAGTCCAAATACTACAGTTGCTATCCACAAACGGTTAAAAACAGTAGCATTCGGGCTGATTTCCCGTTCGCTCAACCTAATAAAAATCGCCGCCAGCGACACCGCTAGCAGCGCCGCAGACAGCGAAACGATCGCCCAAATTTTGCCTTGACTGTCAGCTAATTCACCGTTTTTTAAACTGTCTGGCTTTCCCGAAACTAGAGTTTTGTCTTCAGTTGTTAAGGCAGAGTTTAACTCGGTTTTTTCCAAAATATTGCGCTGAAGTTCAATATTTGGTTCTGGCAATTCCAGTTTTTTTGACATTATTAAAAGTTCCAATGAAGGCAGAAGGCAGTTGTGTAGGGTGCGTGACCAAAGAAAATTTTGGCGACGAATAAAGTGACTCAAAAGTCACGCACTCTACTTACTAGGGCTGCACCAACTATTTTTTATAGTTAACAGCAGCTTAGGTTGAAGGTTTAACAGAAAGCCTTGTCAAAGCCTCCTTTAGCGCCGGCGGCAATTGCCGGATAATCTTGTTCTTGTCGCGATCGACACCCACCAAAGTTACCTGTGCTGTCACATATAACTCCTGAGTCTCAGCCGATCGAATTTGGTAATCCCAAAGCAGTCGCACACCCTCGCTAGCAGCCATCCGCGTTCTGACTGCCACAGATTGACCCATTTGTACAGCCCGGTGGTAGCGCAGCGAAAGTTCCACCACAGGCAATTCCAAACCCTGCGCCACCCAGTCTGCATACTCGATGCCAAGAGAGCGCAAACTTTCCACCCTAGCTTCCTCCATCCAAGCCAGATAAGTCCCATGCCACACCACACCGCTGTAGTCAGTATGGTGAGGGTACACTCGCACCAAATATTCAAACCAGCCCTCAGAGTCCATCCCGCGCCGGTTTTGAATAGCACCAGCCGGTGCGAGTTCTGGTTGAGTTCGATCGTTCTCTAACACTTTACAAATCGTTCCAAAACGCTACATTTCTACAAATCATAAGACAAACTTCAGGCTTATGCTTGACAGTAAGCAACTAGAGTACCAACGCCCTAGTTTAACGTCGCACAAGAAAACTCAACTGTTTTTACCGCCAAAAAAACCATGATAGAAAAAATTTTAGTAGCCGTCGCCGGTCGCGGCTTGTGCGAAGAGATGTTTAATATGTTGATGGACATCCCTTCCTTGCAACAAACCTCTGTCACCGTCTTGCACGTCGTGCCGCCCCAAGTAACCTCCGATGGCATGGCCGAGAAACTGGAAGAAGGAGGAAAGATTTTAGCACAAGCAGTCCAGTCTTTGAAAATAGATCCCAGCAAAGTCAACCCCAGGCTCAAACAGGGAGACCCGAAAACCACAGTTTGCCAAGTCGCAGAAGAAGAACAATCCGACTTAGTAATTATGGGTTCCCGCGGACTCGGACGGCTGCAATCGATTTTGGAAAACTCAGTCAGCCAGTACGTTTTCCAGCTAACATCCAGACCGATGTTGTTAGTAAAAGACGACATCTACGTCAAAAAAATTAAGCGCGTCATGGTGGCGGTAGACAAATCAGAAGCTGCCAAACAGTCATTAGAGCTGGCGCTATCTTTGGTCAAAGAAGTCAGTGGCGGAGAGATAATTTTAGTACACGTCACCAAAGATTTGACGGGAAAATCCAGCACAGATTTAACAACAAGTGCTGAAAAAGACGCTGTATTGGCCCCAGCAGTAGCACTAACCAAACAAATGGGAGTTAGCTACCGCTGCGTGAGTGCTACAGGCAAGCCAGGGGAAGAAATTTGTCGGATTGCAGACGAAATGAATGCCGACTTGTTGGTAATCGGTTCCCCGGATCGGCGACCCAGCGTTGCCAAAAACTTTGTGGATATCGATCGACTCCTAGGAAATTCGCTATCAGACTACGTGCGAGTTTATGCCAACTGTCCCGTCTTGCTAGCCCGCACAGTCGGCTAGAATCTCATCGTTAACACTTAGGATCGCGAATTAAATAATTTACACTCTTGAAAGTGCGGAGTAGGGGTTGGGCTTATAGCCCGCCCTTTCTGGACGGGCGGGACGCCCATCTCACAAAAACCATCACGCATTGTAAGTTATTTAATTCTCATTCCTTAGCAGCTAACACTCAACAGTTAATAAAAAAAGCGCCTCAGCAAAAAGCTGTTGGCGCTTTTTTTTTGCAAGCAGCTTGCGCCTGACAGAAATAACAGCAGTTGCTAATCTTTTCTACCTTGACGGCTAGCTGTTTGAATGTACAGAATGATTAGAAAAACACTGGGAACCAATACAAACAGAATGGTTGCCACAAACCCTAAATCGTTAACTTCCATGAAGACGCTCGCCTCTATCGGAAAATAGAAAAACACACACAACTAGGATATCACTCAAAGGCAAAAGGCAAACTCGAAGACAGAAGAAGAGCTGACGGACAAGCGTCGAAACCCGCTTTCTGCCTGGATGCCTCCCTACCCAATCTCTTATTTGTCCTAGAAACCAAGTTTCTTTTCCTAGGCGAGCAAAAGGCGTGATTATACAGTGAAATAGGAAAAAAAACACAATTTTTGCATTCTGCATTTTTCTTTCTGTTAATCAACCTTCTGCCTTCTGAGAGTCACGGTTTAGTCTTGACGCTCACCGGGCCATTGACCATAGCTTGACAAGCCAACCGATAGTTTTCGGGCTTTTTCTTGAGCTTGCGGTTCTCAAAGTCAGTGCGGGGCGACAGATTTTCACTGCCCTCGACAATTTCCACAATGCAGGTGCCGCATTGACCGTAGCCCCCGCAATTCATCATCTTTCCCGAAAATGTGTACAAATCGATGCGGTTTTCTAGAGCTTTGAGCCTCAAATTGGCTCCGTCTGCTGCGATGACTTCCTGATTTTCCTTCACAAACTTGATATTGGCCATTGCCGATTCCTTAACGCAGTTGACATGGAACTCTATTACAAAATATTAACTAATGTGTCGGACGTTTAATACCCCGATGTCTAATTGTTCTGGTAATTAAAGCTCGCCCCAACTCAATCTCAAGGAGCATCCGAGAGGTTATTCGTCGGAAGATTGCTCACAGCCCGCTGGAGAGACGAAAGCCCCAGGTTGTAGGTGACAATTGCCGACAATCGGTTTCTCTCAGCCCTAGTCAAATCAGTTTCCGCCTGAATCACATCCGTCTGAGTACCTACACCAGCTTGAAACCGCAGTCTCGCCAGACGCAGAGCTTCCCTTGACTGCAAAACCCCCGCCTCAGAAGTTTCGATATTCTCAAAACTCGACTCTAAGCCAAAATAAGCTTGTTCTACTTCCCGGCGCACCTGATTGCGGAGTTGGTCAAATCGACTTTCGGCGATCGCAATATCAGCATCCCGCTGTTTCACCCTCGCGTTCGCCGCGCCCCCATCGAAGATACTCCAAGTCAGATTCGCCCGGATCGAATAACCATCGGCCCAGCCGCGAGAAGTATACGGATCGGGGTTATCAGGGTCTAGTCCCAGCACGTTGTAACCACCCCCAACACTCAGTTGAGGCAAACGCCCCGCCTGAATCGATCGCCTCTGCTGCTTGCTGATATCCCTCTGCACCAACTGCTGTTCCAACTCGGGGCGATTCCTAAAAGCCTGCACGATACTCTCTTCCAAAGACAGCCTCCAAGAGCCCGCTTGCTCTACCGGATCAGCCGCTGTCAAGTTCGCCGACTGGCTGACATTCAAAATCTCAGCCAGACGCCGCTGGGCAACTCGCTGATCGCGACGGGCAACTGACAGTTGTTGCACTTCGTTAGCCAAATTTGCCTGAGCCTGCAACACAGCAAACCGGGTTCCCACCCCTGCCCGTTCCAGGGCTTCGGCATCCCGCAAACTTTGCTGGGCATTTCTCACCGAAGCTTGGCGGATGGCAACTTGTCCGTCCGCGTTTTGCAAGGTGTAGTAAGCCTCAGCAGTGTCGAAGCGGAGTTCCTCGGCTTGGCGTTCCACATCCAATTCCCGAAGGCGCAACTGTTCCTCGGCCGCGCGGATGTTAGCCCGCCGTCTTCCGAACAAATCGATGTCATAGCTCAACTGCAAAGTGCTGTTGAGACTGTTGCTGCCGAAATTTGTGCCGGCTTGCTCGGCGGGTTGCCCGGTTCGGTTAGCCAGAGCGTTGAGGCGGCGTTGCCCAGCCCGGATTCCGAGTTCTCCGCCGGCAGTCACAGAGCGGCTGGCGTCCATTTGAAAATTCAGGTCTGGATAAAGAGCAGCTTGCTGTTCGCGCAAAGCTGCTCTGCTTTGTTCCACTTGCTGTCCGGCGATTTGCAAAACTTGGCTGTTGCGGCGCGCGAGGTCGATCGCCTGCTGCAAGGTAATTGACTCAGTTTGCTCGATCCTGACATCCTCCGGGTTTGTCGGAAACTGCAGGGGATTCGGGTTGGGTTCCAGGGAAGCCGGAGGCTTGGTGTCTAAAATACCCCTCGGAGGGACAGGGGGGAAACTTTCGTTCGGAGTGCCCCGGAGGATGGGTACCGGGGAACTGGGCACAGGAACATTGTTGGGAGGGTTCGGGGAAGGCTGCTGAGTCTGTGTCGGTTCCAAGCCTCTAAGAGGCGTTGCACCGGCCTGAGACAGAGTTGATGGGGAAGCCGGAGCAGCCTGTTGAGGCTTTGATGCTTGCTCGGTTCCAGTTGGGGGATTAAGGGCGATCGACTGTTCGGCCTGTGACGCTGATTCTGCCGCTGTGTTCGAGGTCGATCGAACCTTCTGCCCTAATTCGAGCTGATTGAAGCGGGCCAAACTGTCCTGAGATTGAGTCGGAGACTGTGCTGAAGCACTCTGTGGGGCGTTGCCCAAAGTAATTGCAGCGCCCACTCCGACTACGATGATTTGACGAAAAACACGCATAATTTTTTAATTACTCTGCAATCCTAGAGACAATTTTAGAGCAAGATTGAGGTCTCAAATTTCTAGTCTGTAGCCTGAACTCGACGGTTGCAAGTCACAATTACCCTACTCATCTTAACTTTTGAATGTTCGATTCAAAATTTAGAATTTAACTTCAGCATTTGCCAGACCGATCGCCGTCGAGATTAGTTCCTCTACTCCGCTCACCGGCAAAATCCGGGTTTTTAGCGAGCTGGCGAGCTGTTCGAGGGTCATGTCGTCGAGAAAACGCGGTTCCCCCTGTTTTAGCATCACCGACGGCAGCAGAATGCCATCTCCCAAGTCTCGCCCCTGCAAAGCTTCCAGCAAATCTTGCCCGGTGAGCAAACCCGTGACAGTGATAGTTTGTCCCCAGTAGTTGCTGCACAGTGCGGCCATGTTGACGGACAAGCCGGGAATTTGGTTTAGTTGTTGTACGATCGGCTCAAAAGCTTTTTCGACAGCATTCCCCACCACCCAAACTAACTTGCGCGCAGGCTCGACTGGCATCGGTTGCAGCTTTTCAAAAGCCGTTTCAAACTGCTGGATAAACTGGCGAATCGAACCCACACCATTACCAATTTGCGGATAATCTTCGTAATCAGCAGCCGACGGCAAATCTAAACCAGCGATTAAAAACCACTCGTCAGCCAGCCAAATACAGCGCGATTTTGCATTCTGCTTTTTCGCTTTTCCGCCGCCTTTTCCTGTACTCAAAAGCCCTTGAATTTTCTGCACTTGCTCGATTACTTCTCGCGCTTTTTGGGCAGTTACTGCGATTAGTTCATCTTCGGCTGGGCGAAAGCGAGTTAAACCCACCGGCACTACAGCCACCGATGCTACAGCGGGAATACTTCCAGTATGAAACTTTGCCAAATCTAACAAAGTGCGTTCTAAATGTTCGCCATCATTAATACCGGGACAAACAACTACTTGAGCGTGAATTTGCAAGCGGCGTTCTTGAAACCATTTGATTTGTTCTAAAATCTTCCCAGCCCGGAGATTTTTTAACAGCCTAATTCGCACTTCTGGTTCCGTAGCGTGTACCGAAACATAGAGAGGAGAAAGCCGCATTTGTTCGATTCTGTCCCACTCTTTTTCAGTCAGATTTGTGAGAGTGAGATAGCTACCATACAGAAAGCTGAGGCGGTAGTCATCATCTTTGAGATACAAAGTTTCCCGCTTTCCCGGTGGTTGTTGGTCAATAAAGCAAAAAGGACAGCGATTGTTGCACTGAATTAGTCCGTCAAAAAGAGCAGTTTCAAATTCCACTCCCAAGTCTTCGTCATACTCTTTTTCTATTTCTAATTTGTGAGTTTTGCCTTTAGTGTCTAATACTTCTAATTCGAGAAATTCATCCGCGCACAGGAATTGATAGTCAATCAAGTCGCGGGGTTTTTGACCGTTGACGGCGACGATTGAGTCTCCGGGTTCAAATCCCATTTCGGCGCAGATGCTGTCGGGGATAACTTTGGTGATTAGGGCGGGCCGGATTGATAAGTCGCTCATGGTTATTAGTTATTAGTTATTAGTTATTAGTTAGCGGAGAATGTTTACAGTTTAACTTGTCTAGGCTGACAGAAGCGATCGGGCGATCGCTTCTGCCAGTCTAGGCGGGTGAATTGTCTTTAACAGAATTGACTTGTCGGGTTGCTAAATATACAGCATTATATTTTTTCCATAAACAGTTCTGCAATCCGCACCTCAAAAGTTATTCCGGGTAGCTGAGGCTGCCATCCAAGTTGCACAGCTTGCCGTATCCATTGTGTTGCATCACAGGGTGTTACTGGTTTCACTTCGTTAGTACGCCAACATTGAGGATGAGGTCGATCGGTGATGATAACTAACACCGAACCCCGTTTTTGGGCGTGTTCGACACCAACATGAATATTTCCGCCAGCGTAGCATGATTGCGTATAAGTAGCTTGTCTTCGGATTAGCCAGATGAAAGTTTCCCCATCAACAATTATTTTTCTGGCTCCTTTTTTCGGTATTGACATAGTTTGCTAAGGTCGATCGCCTTTAGAATCAGAATAAGTTCTGGGTTGTGAATTTAGCTTGGCTGTGAGAGGATGTATCAAAAATATGTATTTATGAAACTCAAAATTTTGACGGGGTTCCTGACAGGCTTAGTTGTTTCTGCCAGCACAACAGCGCTCTTTTGTCAACCCAGCCTTGCGGCAAATAATCCCTTTTTTTGCGAGACTATTCCATATATTAGCACTGGGATTATGAACGGAGAACCTGTTTTAAATCTGATACTATTGTTCCCACAATTCCGGGAGAGATAAAGAAGGACATCGCTACACCAATGCTAGCACCATGAACCAGCATAATTAGCGTTAATTGTTCATTTTGGCGCTCGCTATCTTCAGGCATTCTATATCCTTCACGGCGACGCTCACTTTGAGTTAAAAGCTAACAGCTTGTCAGCTATTAATAAGCTTTTTATGAACGGGCAAGATGCCCGTCCCACAAGAAAATTTACTCTTTGTGGAACAGGCATCTTGCCTGTTCTTGTTTTGTGGAACAGGCATCTTGCCTGTCCTTGTAATTATAACAACCTACGCATTTTTCACTGCCCCACCTGCGATCGCCGTTAAAATGGCCACGCCAAAAGCTAGCCGATACAACACAAATATCCACGTCTTTTGAGTTTGCAGGAACTTCATTAGCCACGCGATCGACAAATAAGAAAACACAAATGATGAAATCGTTCCCACTATCAAAGCTGCAACTCCCGCATCGCTGATTCCTTGTCCCAAATCACCCCTTAATTCCACTAATCCAGCCAGAGTAATTGCCGGAATTCCCAATAAAAAAGAAAACCGCGCGGCGGCGGGTCTTTCCAATCCCATGAACAATCCTGCTGTTAGAGTGGAACCCGATCGCGAACACCCCGGAATCAAGGCGATTGCTTGAGCTAATCCCATCAAAATACCGTCTAAGACAGTTAACTTTTCATAAGTGCGATTGCGCTTGCCAATTTTTTCTGCTATTGCTAACAGTAGCGACATGACGATCGAAGCAATGGCGATACTGGCCAAACTTCTAAGTGGCGAGTTGTCAAAATCTGGAACCAATGCCTTGATTAGCAGCCCAAAAAAGACTATAGGTATTGTTCCCAAAACCAGTGCTACCGCCATTTGAAACTCATGGGATTTGTAGTTGCGCTGCACCAGGGCTTCGAATGCACCAACAGCTATATTTGTCAAGTCTTTCCAGAAATACCAAAGCACTGCAACAATGCTGCCCAACTGAATAACAGCAGTATAAGCCACTCCGGGATCGCCCCATCCCAGGGCGATCGGCACTACCTTCAAATGAGCGCTGCTGCTGATAGGCAAAAACTCTGTTAATCCTTGTACAATTCCTAAAACAAGGGCCTGCGCCAGATTGATTTGAGCCGGCCCGGAAACATCAGCAGCCGGCGTTTGGGCGACGAGTGCATCAAGCAAAGCTATCATTAGTTGTAAATTCCCAGTTTTCAGTTTCTAGTTATCACTTGGATTTAACATCTTGCATTATTTTCAGAAGCTACAAGCCCATGCCACCACAAATAAATTTTATTGTGGCGCGGACACTTCCAGCCCGCCCCTAAAAAGCCGATCGCAAATAGTGATCTTGGGCCTGTAGAATCGCCTTGTCGATCGCCACTATCAGCAATTTACGATCGTCGAGCCGAAACTACTTTAACCTACTCAACAACATTTGCCTACATTTTGCTGATAAACTTAGGAAAGTTTTTGCATCTGATTTCGGTTTCCTTACAGCAACTGCCCACAACCTATGATATTTCCTGAGAAAAAAAAATCACTTGTTACTGCTGCTTCTGGCATCCGCTGGCTGAGGCGAATCTTGTCAGCCAGTCTTGTAACAGTGGCGATCGCACTTAGCTTCATACTGCTAAGTGGCACGGCCCCAGCCTTGGCAACTCTTACGGACGATCGCTTTGACGGTACAATCTTTGCCCTCTACGCCGGCAACGGTTCCCTAGTTCCTCCTAAAGTCAAGATCACAGATTCTTTCAAACGCAATAAACCCGTATTGTTAGTGTTTTACACTGACGACAGCAGCGACTCCAAGCAATACGCGATCGTCGTCTCTCAACTCCAGGAATTTTACGGTCGCGAAGCCGATTTTATGCCCATAACAGTTGACTCTTTGCCTCCACAACCGTCACCCGAAATCACCGAACCAAGCCATTATTACGAAGGTTTCGTACCTCAAACAGTCATCCTAGACCAATCGGGAAAAGTAGTTTTTAATGAGAAAGGACAAATACCATTTGAACAGGTAGATGATGCTTTTCGGAAAGTATTTGACTTGCTGCCCAGAGAAAAATCAATCCCTCTCAAACGCCGTGTCGTAAACGAACTCAATATCGAATTGTCGAAGTAATAGGTAATAGGTAATGGCTAATTGCTAGTCGCTATAGCAATTTTCAATGATTCCTTAACCAGAGTTTTTCTGTCTTATATTGAATAAGGTACGCTGTGGCGCACCTTACATTGCTCGTGATACTAATTGGATTGAAAAAGTGACAGGCAGAAGATAGAAGGTAGAAGTGAACAAACCTGACGGTCAACTGAGTACAGTTAGACCGCAGGCTTCTTTTTCCTTTTTTTCAAAGGCTTTTTATAGTGAGGTAGTTCCACCCCCACTTGCTAATATAGTATCAGAGTATTTCCAGATCCTCAAGGGGTATAAAAGAATAATTGTCGCTTTGGGTACCTACACCCGACGCTTCTTTCCATCCCAAGGAGTAATTTATTCGGGGTACGGGGCGCAGCGCTCTGATTAATCCCCTCTAAATATACCGAGGGACTTCCCGGCTGGTAGTTAAAAATTAAGCTAGGGGTAAGGACACGGCATTGCCGTGTCCCTACCGGTATCAAGGCAAAATAGATGTGAACAGTTTAAACTTTAAACAATGAGTAGAACCTTAATTCCTGTGATTCTGGCCGGCGGTAAAGGCGAACGTTTCTGGCCACTAAGTCGCAAGCAGCGGCCCAAGCAGTTTTTGAGTCTCGACGGTAGCGGCAAGAGTTTGCTGCAGGCTACTGCGGAAAGACTTTTGGAATTAGGTAACGGTTGGGACGATTTGTGGGTGGTAACGTCGGAAATGTTGGCGGAGGGGGTTCGCGAACAGTTGCCGCTGTTACCGCCGGAGAATTTGCTGGCGGAACCAGAGGGCCGAGATACTGCGCCGGCTGTGGCCTGGACTGCTATAGAAACTGCGAAGCGTTACGGTGAGGATGCGGTTGTTGGTTTTTTCCCGGCGGATCACTGGATTGGGGAACCACAGGAGTTTATCAAGACTTTGGAGGCGGCGGCCGAGTTGGCGAAAAATCAGGATGCGATCGCCACTTTGGGAGTAAAACCGAGTTATGCTTCGACTGGTTACGGCTACATCGAACAAGGCGAGGAAATTGGCAGTTTTGGGGGTTTTCCGGCCTATCGGGTGGCGAGGTTTACGGAAAAGCCCGATCGCACAACTGCGGAAGAATTTGTAGCCAGCGGCAAGTTTAGTTGGAACGGCGGAATTTTTGTCTTTCGAGTCGGAACAGTCTTGACAGAATTGCGAAATCATGTACCGGAAATGATGGCAGCTTTGGAAGCAAAAGGCGCGCAGGCGTACTCGGAATTACCCAAAATAAGCATCGATTACGCGCTGATGGAGAAGACGCAAAAAGCCTGTGTTCTGCCCGTAGGCTTTAGCTGGGACGATTTGGGAGATTGGAATGCGATCGGTCGTTTGCTGCAAGGAGACAAACCGAATGTGGAGTTAGCAAAACACGTCGGAATTGATACGAAGGGTGGCATTTTTTATGCAGCCGATGAGAATGAGGTGATTGTCACCATTGGTCTAGAAGATGTGGTAGTTGTCAGAGATGGCAATGTGACTTTGATTGTGAAAAAGGACAGGACGCAGGAGATTAAACAGGTAATTAAAGTGTTGGGAGAAGATGAGAAATTGAAAGATTTGCTGTGAAGGTGAGATGAGGCCGCACGACACGGATTCTGATGGCGGATACACCAACTATTCATCACTGTTGATCCAGGCATTCCTTTTTGAATCTGTGTTGTGCCTTACTCTTTACTTTATTTACATAATTTCTTCTAAATTCAACACAAAACCAGGCAGTACATCTTCCCCTGATAGAGTCGCAGGATTTTCGATAATTTCAACATCTTGACCGGGGCGATAAATTTCTACCCGCCGATTTTGCCTGTCAATTAACCACCCCAATCTAGCACCGTTATCTATATACTCTTGCATTTTCTCTTGAAGTTTTTTCAAGGAATCAGTCCGAGAACGCAACTCAACAACAAAATCGGGACACACAGGAGCAAAACTGTCTTTTTGTTCGGGTGTTAAAGCATCCCAGCGTTCTTTTTTGACCCAAGAGGCATCAGGAGAGCGATCGGCACCATTGGGGAGTGTAAAGCCTCCCGAAGAGTCGAAGGCAACTCCTAGATTATTTTGCCGGCTCCAGGCTTGAAGTTGATACGATAGATCCATATTGCGCTTGCTAGTTTCACTGCCTGTCGGTGGCATAATAATTAATTCCCCTGATGCTGTACGTTCAAACTGATAATCGCGGTTGTGCTGACAAAGCTGAAAAAATTGCTCGTCACTTAAGTTGATGGATAATTCGATCGAATTGGTAGGAAATTGGATGGCAATCATGTCTCTTATACGGTATTAAACACATTGAGAATCGGGTTTGTAATAACTTACTCATTTAATTATCGGACACATCTTTTCAAGTCAATAAATTTAATTATAAAAATATCATGTCTGCTTTAACTGTATATTACTATGAGGAGCAATGCCACGGTCAAAGACCGATCGCCCCCACCTCCGAAAGCTGTCACGCCCCATTGCCACCACCCCCAAGTTATTCCCCAAGACACTGGTCAGCTTGGTCAACAGCGCTATCCTAGTAGTTATATAGCCCTTAAACCCGATCGACCCGGAGGCCCCTTGTTTAGCCTAGTTCAAAACACTTCTCGCAAAGGAGAAATTCTAGAGGTCGTCTTCCGCAACGGTTGGGACTACATGAAAAGCCTCCTAACCGGCCGCAAAACCGACGCACCCAGTCTCCCAACTCCAGCAGTTCTCCGCAATATCCTCGTCGAATTAGGCCCAGTATTTGTCAAATTGGGACAATTGCTGAGCACCCGTCCCGACCTTTTACCGGCCAGCTACATCGAAACCCTCTCCACGCTACAAGCGGAAGTGCCCCCTGTACCGTGGTCGCAAGTAGAAGCAATCGTCCGCCAGGAACTCACACAATCTCTCGAAAATACCTTCGCTAAATTTAACACTCAAGCCGTCGCCGCAGGTTCGATCGCCCAAACCCACAAAGCTACTTTAAAAGACGGCCGCGAAGTCGCCCTCAAAGTTCAGCGCCCCGGTATTGATATTGTCATCGAACAAGACATCGCCGTGCTCCGAGGTTTGGCAGAACTTGTCATGCTCACAGACTTCGGTCAACAATACGATATTGTCGCCTTAGCAGAAGAATTTGCGATCGCCCTGCGTGCAGAACTAGACTTCATTCAAGAAGCCAGCTACACAGACGAACTGCGCCGCAATTTATCTAAAAGTAAATGGTTTGACCCCACACAAGTTGTCCTACCAGAAATTAACTGGGAGTTGACTACAAAAAAACTCTTAGTAATGGAGTGGCTGAACGGAGTCCCAATTTTGTTAGGCGACTTGCAAGGAATTCGCCACAAAGGAGATATAAATGCCGAACGCGAAGAAATTACAACGCTGCTTTGCCGCGTTTTCTTCCAGCAGTTATATATCGACGGATTCTTTCACGCCGACCCGCATCCCGGCAATTTATTTTATCTCAAAGATGGCCGGATAGCTTTGCTGGACTGCGGCATGGTCGGCAGATTAGACCCGCGAACTCAGCAGAATTTGACAGAAATGTTGCTGGCAATTGTCGATTTAGACGCTCAGCGCTGCGCTCAATTAACTTTAGAAATGGCCGAATTTGCTCAGCCGACAAGTTTAGTTAATCTAGAGAACGATTTAGCTCGAATGCTCCGCAAGTATTACAATGTCAGCTTGTCGCAAATGAACTTGTCGGAAATCTTTTATGAGGTGCTGGAAATCACCCGCAAAAATAAAATTCGACTGCCCAGCAATCTCGGTTTGTATGCAAAAACTCTAGCTAATTTGGAGGGACTGGCGCGCTCTTTTAATCCCCGATTTAATATTGTAGAGCAGGTCAAACCGCTGATGACCGATATGTTTCGGCGTCAGTTATTAGGAGATGATCCGATCCAAGCTCTGCTGAGAACTGCCCTGGATCTCAAAAGCTTATCTTTGCAATCTCCGCGACAGGTGGAAGTCCTTTTAGACCGAGTTACTTCGGAAACTTTGAAGTGGAACTTGACCCTAAAAGAACTCGATCCGCTACGCCGCACTCTGGGGGATTCTGCGAACCGACTTTCTTTTAGTATTGTCGTGGGTTCGCTGATTGTAGGGGCGGCAATTATTTCTTCTAACGCACAAACTCCTCAGCTATCTTTTCTGAGCACTGGTTTGTTTGGGGCCGCGAGTTTTTTGGGTTTTTGGTTGATTATTAGCATTATGCGATCCGGGCGTTTGCGGGGATAATTGTCAAGAAGAAATGGGGAAAATCATGAGATATATAGCCTTTCTCAATTTTCGTGAGGTACGCGAGCGACAAATTCCAAATCCGATCGCCATTCGCAGAGAGATATAGAAATTTTCTGGGTTAATCTGTGTTTATCTGCCTTAATCTGCGGTTTTCCTATCTACCGCACTGTTGCCAAGAAAGGCTATAGCATCCTCAACTATTAAGCAACATCTCTGACTTAAGATAGGCGATCGCCCGCAGCAGCTAAGTCTAAGCTAGAAATTGTTCCATAAACCTAATTGAGGAAAAACAGATGAGCAGCGGTCACGCCAGCCATAAAGGCTCTTCCACAAAACCCAATACCAACACTAACGGTCAAATTACATCCCCTGCGGACCAACCCGCTGATCCGCTAAATCAAGAAACATCCGGTTATCCGTTCCATAATGAAGCAATGGAAAATCCTGTTGCCACCGCGCGGCCCGACGAAGAGGCTGAGTCTGGCGAAACACAGCAATAGTTATATCGATTAAATTGGCATCGATATGCTATCTGCGACGCGGTTGATTAGAGGTTTGATAAAAATTAGGTTTGTACTAATTACATCTTGCACTTCCAGAGTCCGCCAGCGATTTCAATCTCTGCCGGACTCTTTAGGCAGGTTCAGTAGTACCTAAAAACTTCAAGACTAAAAACTCAAGTCCTTACCAAAAACCTCTTTTACATAAAATTAAAGTTAGGAATTATGGCTAAATGAGCGGGATTAACCAAGTATTGGAACAGGAAAAATTGCCGGAATTGGGGCTAGTTTGCATTACAACATCCGATGCAGTTCGCTTTCGCACTGTCACGCGCAAACGACTGTTACAGCTTTCGGAAACTGAACAAGAAACTGTATTGCGCGAGCTTTATGCAGACAACTTAAAACGACTTGACAAAGCGATCGACTTCTGTTCAGCTAATCAGATTAAGCTCTACCGGATGACTTCTGCACTGTTCCCTTTTGCAGATACAGATTTGGGGGAAGCAGTGCTACACTCCATGACTGAGGAATTGCGGAATACGGGCGATCGCGCAATTTCCCTCAACATCCGTTTGGTACTCCACCCCGATCAATTTGTCGTCCTCAGTTCCGACAAGCCTGATGTCGTTGCAAATAGCATTAAAATTCTCGCGACTCATGCTTTAATTTTAGATATGTTGGGACAGCCCCGATCGCCCCTGGCACTGATGAACATTCACGGCGGCAAGAGCGATCGTACTTCGCAGCTCAAATCAGTCATCCGCGACTTGCCAGAATCCATTCGATCGCGCTTAACCTTTGAAAATGACGAATACGCTTACAGTTCCTCGGAAATTTTAGAAGTTTGTCTCGATACCGGCGTACCAATGGTTTTTGACGCCCACCACCACGTCATTCACGAACATTTAGAAACTTACGACGATCCCAGCGTTGCCGAAATGCTCGCAGCAGCCCGCACAAGTTGGTCTGTTCCTGAATGGCAATTAGTGCACATATCGAATGGAAAAGAGTTTTTTGCCGATCCGCGCCACAGCGATTTAATTACAGAAATGCCTAATTGCTATTATCAGGCTCCTTGGATTGAAGTAGAAGCTAAATTCAAAGAATTAGCTATTGAAAAGTTGCGCGCCGAATGGTTGTCTGCGAATGTTCCACAATTTAGCAATGTCTCGTAGGGTGGGTTTTACCAACAATAATTCCCTAAAACCAATCATCGCGCAAATTCACCCCCACTTAACGGTAAATCGCAAGAACAGGCAAGATGCCTGTTCCACAAAGAATGAATTTTATTGTGGGGTGTCTCGCCCGCCCAAGAACAGGCAAGATGCCTGTTCCACAAAGAATGAATTTTATTGTGGGGTGTCTCGCCCGCCCAAGAACAGGCAAGATGCCTGTTCCACAAAGAATGAATTTTATTGTGGGGTGTCCCGCAAGAACAGGCAAGATGCCTGTTCCACAAAGAATGAATTTTATTGTGGGGTGTCCCGCAAGAACAGGCAAGATGCCTGTTCCACAAAGAATGAATTTTATTGTGGGGTGTCCCGCCCGGTTTAGTCCGACAATCATACAGGGGTTTTTAACCCCTGTCTCATAGCTACAGTCCTCTAAAATAGGACTAAAATAGATAGATATTGAGATCATATTTCCAGTCGGTTTTAACCGACTTTAGCTTTGAGGCAGGGGTATAAACCCCTGCCGGACTGCCGGATTACCCGACTGTCGAACTGCCGGAATCGGTAAAAACCGCGTTAATACAACTATAAAATTATGTGCGGAAGATTCACTTTAACTACTTCAGGTCAAATCATAGCCGAATTCTTCAAACTGTCGGGAGTTCCCGACATCAAACCGCGATACAATATCGCCCCAACTCAATCAGTTGCCACAGTAACAGTTGAACCAGAAAAAATGCAGCGAGAGTTCCAATTTATGCGCTGGGGTCTGATTCCAAGTTGGGCAAAAGACATCAAAATAGGCAGCAAGATGATAAATGCGCGAGCGGAAACTGTAGCCGAAAAACCAGCTTTTCGCAGCGCCATCAAGCACAGGCGATGTTTGATAGTCGCTGACGGTTTCTACGAATGGCAGCAGCAGGGAAAGAACAAACAGCCTTACTATTTTCAAAAGGCAGACGGCGAACCTTTTGCTTTTGCCGGTTTGTGGGAAAATTGGGAATCTCCTGAAACAGAAAACATTGTATCTTGCACTATAATTACTACCGCTGCTAACGAAACAGTGCAGCCGCTGCACGATCGAATGCCCGTGATTCTCCCCGACAGCGATTGGGAACAGTGGCTAGATCCTGCTGTTAAAAATGCTCAGGAAGTTTTGCCCTTGTTAAAGCCCTATGCTTCCGAAGCGATGAAAGCAAAGGCCGTAAGTGCGATCGTCAACAGTCCAAGTAGAGACAGTCCCGAATGTATTAGCGATCGGCAATAAATCATTGCAGCCGACAAAACCGAGATAGTTTGAGTTATGATGTAAAATGATGTTTGAGTTGTAGCTTGGGTTTTCTAAAGATCAGTTTAACTCAGTTGTTATTTGCTCAAACATTTTTTAAATCTTAACATCAGTTAGAAGACAAAAAATATGATCGGATATGTTACACTCGGTACCAACGATATTGAAACGGCAGCCAAGTTTTATGATGCTTTGCTGGCTGAAATTGGCGCTCGACGATTCATGGAATTCGACGGATTTATCGCATGGAGCGTTTCTCCAGAGGAACCAGCACTTGCTATTATAAAACCCTATGATGGTAACACAGCAACTGTTGGCAATGGAGTCATGATAGCTCTTCAGGTTGACAGTCCAGAAAAAGTTAACTTAGTTTATAACAAAGCGATCGAACTTGGGGCTAAGGATGAAGGGCCAGCAGGACCAAGAGGCGCGTTACCGGGGTTTTATGCGGGATATTTTCGCGATCTTGATGGGAATAAGCTGAACGTGTTTTGTTTGACATCCACCCCGCCGTAGAACGGCGAGGATTCCCAAACCTCACGATTTAGGTTTCTGCTTCTGTCCCTTACGGGGTTTCGCACCTGCCTTAACAGATTTACTCTGTTCGGGTCTTACAGTCGCTCCACAGACTGCCACGGCAAGCCCTGCCGCCAAAATATTCTTTGCCGCGTTGATGTCTCGGTCATGGTGTGTCCCGCAATTAGGACAATCCCATTCCCGGATATTCAACGGCATCTTGTCAACGATGTGTCCGCAATTGCCACACCGTTTTGAACTCGGAAACCATCGGTCAATCTTAATTAAAGTACGACCGTACCACTTACACTTGTATTCAAGTTGCCTGACCAATTCGCCCCAACTTGCATCA
>NZ_JAUBUB010000053.1:3240-45010 GCF_036705265.1 Microcoleus sp. B4-C2 | reverse complement strand
TAGTCGAGCGCGAGCGGACTCGAGCCGCTCGCGCTCGACTATTATAATTTACTTGGGGACAATTAATCCACCCTGCTTTTTAAGGGGGGCTAGGGGGGATCTGGCCTGGGCGGTAAACAGCAATCTATGAGTACGTTTGACCTTAAATTGACACTGGGCACTGCCCTGTCCTAATTTTCGGTAACTCCATTTCCCAACAACTCCTGAAACCTGACATCGCCGCGAATCCCATCAAAATCGGTATCAGTTTTTGCCAACTCTCGATATTCCGGTTCCAATTCAATCGCGCGCTGCAAATTTACCAGCGCTAACTCAATCTGATTCTGCAAGGCAAAATAGCAAGCTTTATAATAATAAGCACCTGTACAATTTGGATCTATTTGTAAAGCTTTATCCAAATTAGCCATTGCCTCCTCATGACGACCTAATGTTAGTAAAGCCCAAGCTCTATTAGCCAATATACCAGCATCATCAGGCTGCAATTCTAAAGCGCGATCGTAGCTGGAGATTGCCTCCTGAGCGCGTCCGTTTTTTTGCAGCGCCCTGCCGCGCCAATCCCATAAATAGGCTTGATTGGGTTCAATGTTAATCGCTAAATCCAGACATAAAATAGTTTGCTCGTAGCGTTCCAACTCGAATAGCGCCTCGGCTTTTTCTGACCAGAAATCGCAGTCATCGGGCTGAATGTTAATGGCAAAATCCCAGCTTTCTCGCGCGGCTTCTTGACAGTCGCACTTGCTCAGTGCAAAGCCTCGGCAAAACCAAAAATCGCGGTCTTTGCCTGCTATTTCTTTTGCTTGGTCGAGACTAGCAACAGCTTCTGCATAGCGCTCCAATTCACACAAAACCTTACCTTGTTCCAAACAAACAATCAGCGCATCCGGTCTTATTTCTGCAACTTCAGTTAATTTTGCTAGGGCGGCTTCATACTGCCCTTGTTTTGCCAGGGCCAAACCACTGTAAAACAAAGAAACGGGATTATTTGGCGCAGCAGCATCGCCCAAATCCCCCATTCCCTCCAAACGCAGGAAATGCACCCGGCCCGACGCATCGCCCGCTACAACTGTCACTCCATCAGGCGCAAAAGCACAGCCATTAAACGCAGCTTCTCCGCTGAAACTAGCAACCTCTTTACCTGTGAGCAAATCCCAGATTTTCAGGGTTTTATCCCATGAAGCCGAAATCGCTGTTTTTCCGTCTGGTGCGATCGCCACTGCTAGTACCGAGTTACTATGACCCGCGAGAGTTTTCAGTTCTGAAGCTGTCTCGGTGTCCCAGATTTTCAGCGTTTCATCGTAAGAAGCAGAAATCGCTGTTTTACCGTCGGGTGCGATCGCCACTGCATTTACCGCGCTACTATGACCCGTGAGAGTGGTCAGTTCCCGGCCTGTCTCGGTGTCCCAGATTTTCAGGGTTTTATCGTAAGAAGCGGAAATCGCTGTTTTACCGTCGGGTGCGAGATCCACTGCTGTTACAAAGGAACTATGACCCGTGAGAGTTGTCAGTTCCCGGCCTGTCTCGGTGTCCCAGATTTTCAGGGTACTATCCCATGAAGCGGAAATCGCTGTTTTACCGTCGGGTGCGAGATCCACTGCTGTTACTTTGTCAGTATGACCCGTGAGAGTTTTGAGTTCCCGGCCTGTCTCGGTGTCCCAGATTTTCAGGGTATTATCAGATGATGCGGAAATCGCTGTTTTACCGTCGGGTGCGAGATCCACTGCTGTTATTTTGTCAGTATGACCCGTGAGAGTTTTGAGTTCCCGGCCTGTCTCGGTGTCCCAGATTTTCAGGGTATTATCAGATGATGCGGAAATCGCTGTTTTACCGTCGGGTGCGAGATCCACTGCTGTTATTTTGTCAGTATGACCCGTGAGAGTTTTGAGTTCCCGGCCTGTCTCGGTGTCCCAGATTTTCAGGGTATTATCAGATGATGCGGAAATCGCTGTTTTTTCGTCGGGTGCGAGATCCACTGCATTTACCTCGCCACTATGACCGGTGAGAGTTTTCAGTTCTGGACCTGTCTCGGTGTCCCAGATTTTCAGGGTATTATCAGATGATGCGGAAATCGCTGTTTTACCGTCGGGTGCGATCGCCACTGCTTTTACATGGAAACTATGACCCGTGAGAGTTTTGAGTTCCCGGCCTGTCTCGGTGTCCCAGATTTTCAGGGTATTATCAGATGATGCGGAAATCGCTGTTTTACCGTCGGGTGCGATCGCCACTGCTTTTACATGGAAACTATGACCCGTGAGAGTTTTGAGTTCCCGGCCTGTCTCGGTGTCCCAGATTTTCAGGGTATTATCAGATGATGCGGAAATCGCTGTTTTGCCATCGGGTGCGATCGCCACTGCATTTACCCTGTTACTATGACCCCTGAGAGTTTTGAGTTCCCGGCCTGTCTCGGTGTCCCAGATTTTCAGGGTTTTATCGTAAGAAGCCGAAATCGCGGTTTTACCGTCGGGTGCGATCGCCACTGCATTTACGGAACTATGACCTGTGAGAGTTTTCAGTTCTGAGCCTGTCTCGGTGTCCCAGATTCCCAGGGTAGGATAATTAGAAACGGAAATCGCTGTTTTTCCGTCGGGTACGATCGCCACTGCTTTTACATGGAAACTATGACCTATGAGAGTTTTCAGTTCTCGCCCTGTCTCGGTGTCCCAGATTTTCAGGGTATTATCATCGGAAGCCGAAATCGCTGTTTTGCCATCGGGTGCGATCGCCACTGCATTTACGGAACTATGACCCGTGAGAGTTTTTAGTTCCCGGCCTGTCTCGGTGTCCCAGATTTTCAGGGTATTATCATCGGAAGCCGAAATCGCTGTTTTTCCGTTGGGTGCGATCGCCACTGCTGTTACAAAGGAACTATGACCGACAAGCGTCCGCAGTGCGCCTTCTCCAGGCCGTTCTAAATTAGCCTTCAAAGGTCGCAACCAAGGACGATCTTTCGACTGCTTTGCTTGTGCCAGCATCCCCTGAATTTCAGGTGTTTCAAAATCAAACAACCTCCCCCATAAATGCTCTACCAGTTCCGTTTTATCCTTATCCAAAACGTGCGCCGACTTGCGAATTGCCCCTTGAATCAATCTCAGAGTTTCACCTTGCCCATCCGACAGCAACACATCAGAAATTCTCGCCAAATCGTAATCATCAATTAGCGCTTGTACCCCCAACACCTCCAGTTTCATCTCAATAAAACCGAAATCAGTCAACCAAGCACAATAACGATTAAAATCCTTCAACCCCTGAACGAAATCCCTGGGTTGATATTTCAATAAATATTCCCGATCGCCTTGACTCTGCTGCGCCAACCACACACCTAACTTGCTCATATCGGCGCTCCTTCCAACCTGTTATTAATACCTTGGCGGTTAAGTTCTTCCACATTCACCCCAGCAGATTGCACAGTTTCATCTTTTTCGAGAAACTCGCGAAAGGTGTTGTGATAAATATTGTAGCGAATTTCCCCGTTTACCTGTTCCTGTCGCAAAAAAGAATCCCATTTCTTTAGTACCTGCTGTACTTTAAAATCCGTCTCGCGCACCGATTTGGCAATCCAGCGGCGAGCAACAGGCTCGTGAGCTTTCGACAGCACGTAGATAATATTAACTTTCAATTCCAGCAGAGGATCGTCTTCGTGACCAATCATCTGTACCCAGTGTTTTTGATAATATTCCTCCAAACCCGCTGGCAAATCATTTAAATTCACATCATTGTACGTGCCGCCTTCAATCTCATCAAGTACGTGGCGGAGGTAGATAAATTTCTTTTCGCTTTTTTGGGCTACCGCCGTCACAAACTCTTCCCGCTGCAAATTTCGACCTTTAATCCAATCCTGAATTAACTCGCTTCTCTCCGTGCGTTTTCTCAGATAAGCCTCGACATCTTCGAGACTTTTTCCATCGTATTTCATCAAATCAAAAACTGTCCGGTTAGCTGCCGGCATTGGCAGAAATTCTGGTCGCTTCGAGACAATAAAATAAACGTTATCGGGCAAATCATTAGGCAAATAAAGGACATTGCTGCCGCTACTTTGCTCCTTCAAATCAACTTCATCCAGCGCATCCACCACAAAAATCAACTTTTTGCCGCCCACTTTAGCGCTAACTTCCCCCAGCAACCTGCCTAGAAAGTTGCCGTTTTCCAGGGCATTTTCCGGCAGTCGCGGGTACTTCTCTTTAAGATTAAAACCTTCAATTAACTGAATGCAAGCATTTTCCAAAAAAGTTTTAGCGCTGACAATCCCGTCCGGTTGCGAGTTGAAATGAGTAACGCAGCGTCGCTTCAGCAGCACCACACAGGCTGCCATAATCGCGCTTTTCCCAACACCCGGTTCCGCCTGCAAAACAAAATAGCCTTTCCGATTTTTATTCAGAAACTCGTTAATTGCTTCAAACACAAATTTCCGACCGGTAAAGTCTTTAATTCTGTCCTGAATAATCGTCTCGGATTTGAGGGAAATCGGCAAACTCGGCGCGGCAGGATCGATATATCTTTGCAGCAACGCCCGAATCTGCGCCAAATCAGATCGGATGCCAATTTCGATCGCGCCCAATTTCGCCATCACTTGACAAATCTGCTGCTTAGTTGCTACCGCCTCCAACTTATCGATAATCTCCCGATTTTGCAGCTTCAAATCCTTGAGATCCGCCAAAGCAATTTGGTGCAGATTCAACAGCATCGCCGCAAACTTTTCTCCTCCCTTGGCTGCATCTTGTGTCAGCACTTTGCGGTACGCTTTCGGAAAAGTTGCATACAGTCTTTGCGCCGCAAATTCCACGATTTCTGCATCAAAGGATTTCCCCTCACTGGCCGCGAATTCCCCGATGAATCTTGCCCAATCTTCCGGTGTCAATCCCGTAACTCGATCGAACTCCGCAGCATCCGCCGAAAAAATCCGAGTCAGTTGGTCTTCAGAAATATTTAAACCCCTTGACAAATCAACCCCTTCTGTGTTAATATTCAGCCAATATTCAGGAGTTTTTTCGGCTAATCGATCTAAATCCCTGGCAGACGAATTTTTACTCAGGGCGATCGCAATTAATTCATCTGACGAAGCAACATCTTTCAAAATATAGGCGATCGCCTCACCCGCCGCCTCAATCAAATCGCGATTGTCAAGAATATTCGGATTTTTTCCCAACTTTTCGGCGATCAGATTTCCCAAGTCGTTAGCCGCCATATTCCCCGCTATACCGCCCGCGATCGTTGCTAATATCGAAATGCCCCCAACGGCTGGATTGGCCATCACACCTAATGCTGCTGTCACTCCCGGATTGGCGATCGCGCTGGCAATCATTGGCGCAACACCCATCACCGCACTCCATCCAAGAACCCTAACTTTAGTATTAGCTAAATCAACTAACGACATACTGTAAATATTCCCCGCGCTTTGCAATACTTTAGCGCGACAATATAATTAAATACAAGGTTAATTAATCTCACCTCTTGCACCATTCTTAGGAACAGGCAAGATGCCTGTTCCACAATGATTCTTAAGAACAGGCAAGATGCCTGTTCCACAAAAACTAAATTTTCTTGTGGGGAGTAGGGGTTGGGCGTCTCGCCCGCCCCAAAATACAATCAGCCCGCCCCAAAATACAATCAGCCCGCCCCAAAATACAATCAGCCCCAAAAATACAATTGTATATTCAGTCGTCTTTAGACGACTTTAGCTATGAGACAGGGGTTTAAAACCCCTGGCGGCCCCCGCAACAACCTAACGGCCCCGACAACCTCCTCACACCCCCGTAACAAACTCGCCACCCACAACAATTTGTAAAGTTTTTTATAGATCCGATCGCACAGCTTGTATTTAACGGATAATGTCTGTTTATTTATTTTGCAACCCCAGCGATCGCCCTAGCAAAGTATTTACTTTTCTTTACAAAAAGCAGATCAAAAAACGGCGCGACAGGTAAAAATTTCCTTGCAGACTTCAAATGCGTCGCGCGATCGACTAGAGTAAAAAAAATGGCTTTATCCGTTTATTCATCGCAAAGGAAACAAAGCTCATGGTTCAACGCGGTTCTACAGTTCGGATTCTCCGCAAAGAATCCTTCTGGTATCAAGAAGTGGGCACCGTTGCTACGGTAGACCAAAGCGGCATTAAATACCCAGTTATCGTTCGCTTTAACAGCGTAAATTATGCAGGCGTCAACACCAACAACTTCGCCCAAAGCGAATTAGTGGAAGTGTCAGCACCCAAAGCAAAAGCGAAAACAGGGACTCCAGTAGCTTCCGGCGGCAAACAAACCACGCTGGACGAGAAAACGCGGAAAACCGGCAGCGGTGGCGCCCCCCAGCAGCCGAAAACTTCAACCGACAGCAAACCCGGTGCCGAAGTGACCGGCAGCGTCGAAGGTTCGCCAAATCAAGGAACAGAACAACGCTAATTGTGCCAGAACTGCCAGAAGTTGAAACTATTTGCCGGGGATTGAATCAAGCAACCCTCGATCGAGAAATTTTGGACGGGGACGTGTTGTTAAACAGCACGATCGCCCGCTCAATCTCTGCGACCGATTTTTTGACAAAAGTCAAAGGAAAGTCGATCGCCCGCTGGTACAGACGCGGCAAATATCTACTGGCAGAACTATCTCAATGTAGGGGCGGTGCCCCCGTGCCCGCCCTCCCCGCGCCCGCCTTCTTCCCTCCTTCAAAAGCCGGCTGGCTGGGCGTTCACCTGCGGATGACCGGACAACTGCTGTGGGTGAACAGATCCGAGCCCCTGCAAAAACACGCGCGAGTCCGGCTGTTTTTTGAGGGAAACCAAGAATTGCGCTTTGTAGACCAGCGCACCTTCGGGCAAATGTGGTACGTGCCCGCAGAAACCGAGGTTTCGAGCACTGTCATCGGTCTGAAACTCTTAGGCCCCGAACCGTTTTCAGACGAATTTACAACCGAATATTTTGCCCGCAAGCTGCACCGGCGGGCGCGACCCATAAAAACAGCTTTGCTAGACCAGTCACTGATAGCTGGTTTGGGCAATATTTACGCAGACGAAACTTTGTTTTTGTCGGGAGTGATGCCCACAACTCTGTGCGCGGATTTGACCGCAGAGCAAATTGGGCGCATCCATACCGCTATTATTCAAGTTTTACAGAAGGCGATCACATCCGGCGGCACCACTTTTAGCAATTTTCTCAACGTCCAAGGTGTCAACGGCAACTACGGCGGCGTCGCTTGGGTGTACAATCGTGCCGGTCAACCCTGCCGCACTTGCTCCGCAACCATCGAACGTATAAAATTAGCAGGGCGATCGACTCATTTTTGCCCCCTTTGTCAGACATAGGAAGCAGTCAAGGGATTTTAGGCTTGAGATTTTAGATTTTAGATATACCCCACGAATCGGACTCCTTTATTCCTTAGTCAGCTTGGAGTGACTTCGTTTGTTTAGTAGCGATTTCAATCGCCGAGTGACTTTGCAGCCAAATCTAGATTAAAATTTGTATAGTTTTTTAAACTAAACCAAGCAAGTTATGGCAATCAAGAAAGGCAGCATAGTTCGCGCTGTACGCGAAAAATTGGAAAACAGTCTAGAAGCCAAAGCCAGCGACCAGCGCTTTTCCTCCTATATATTTGAAACAAAGGGCGAAGTGATGGATGTTCGCGGCGACTATGCCTTCGTCAAATTTGGCAAAGTTCCCACCCCGAATATTTGGCTGCGGGTAGACCAACTCGAAGATTTTCAGTAACTCACCAAAACTAAACACACTGTTCTTAATGTAGCGAAGGGTGCACACCGCGCACCTTTCCCCAATTAAGCTGATTGCTAAAATCTAAAATCTAAAATCTAAAATCTAAAACCTAAAACCCAATGAATTCTCCATCAAACCGCGTATCAATTATTGGTGCAGGCAAAGTCGGCAGTACCTTAGCCCAGCGAATTGCTGAGAAAAATCTGGCAGATGTAGTATTGCTAGATATTGTGGAGGGTTGGCCCCAAGGCGTGGCTTTGGATTTGATGGAAGCCAGGGGAGTGGAACGCCACGATCGCCAAATTGTCGGTACAAATAATTATACAGATACGGCCAACTCAAATATCATAGTAATTGCCGCCGGAGTGCCGCGCAAACCCGGTATCAATCGGGAAGATTTAATTAAAATCAATGCTCGAATTGTCACCGAAGCCACAAAACAGGCGATCGAGCATTCTCCCGAAGCAATCTTAATCACAGTCACAAATCCCCTAGATATCATGACTTATTTAGCTTGGGAAGCTGCGGATTTGCCCAAACACCGAGTCATGGGGATGGGGGGAGTTCTCGACTCCGCCCGCTTTCAAACTTTTATTGCAATGGAATTGGGCGTTTCAAATGCTCAAGTCAATGCCACTGTCATCGGTTCTCATGGCGATTTGATGGTTCCTTTGCCCCGCTATTCTACTGTCAACGGTATTCCCATCAATCAACTTATGGATGCTGGGGCGATCGATCGACTCGTACAGCGGACTCGCCACGGTGGCGCAGAAATTGTAAAATTGATGAAGACTGGTAGTGCTTATTTTGCACCCGCATCTTCTGTCTGTTTGATGGTAGAATCTATTTTATTTAATCAGTCGCGACTCTTGCCTTGCTGCGTTTATTTGCACGGCGAATACGGCGTGCAAGATATCTTTTTAGGAGTGTCCTGCCGCTTGGGATCTCAGGGAGTCGAACAAGTAGTGGAACTTGAACTCAGCGATACCGAAAGATCGGCCTTTATCGAGTCGGGCAAATTGGTTGCCCAAAATATTGAGGAAGCCAGGGCTATACTGAAAACTGCTTCTTAAGCTTGTAGGAGTTGGTTGATCATAGCAGCCGATCGCTCGTCGCTTCAATATAGCCATCCTCGCATCATTTGTGAATTTCTTACTCCCTCCCCTTGATAAGGGGAGGGTTGGGGTGGGGTCAAAAATTTACGACTCCTGCAAGGATTGCTATATAGTAATTTATACTGAGTATGATAGTGCGATCGCTCTGTCGAAAGTAGGCTTCTCTGATTTAAACCGCCCTTTGATAAATATCATTGATCATGTTTGTTAGGCTGTATTTCAAACGCCGAAAAATGGGTAGCAAGGAACCGATCGATAAACATAAAATTTACTCTCAAAAACTTGCTGAAAATGCAAAAAAGGGCAAAAGTAGTTGAACTTGGTCTGCGCGACAATACCATCAGAGTTTCTCTAGAAATTCAAGCCAAAAACTGCCATCCTTTCTTTACTACTAAACCAACAGCAGAAGCAGTCGGTTTTGGATTATCTCTCACTCGCGATCTGATTGTCCAACAACACCATGGCACTTTAAAGGTAGAAAGCGAAATGCGACTTTCTACGGATTTTATTATTAATTTGCCCAAACTTTAATATTCGCGATCGCCATTTCTATTGCTCCAGCTTGAAATACCTTTACTTTCTCCCAAAATGTGATACCCTAAATATTTGTATTATCTAAAATTTTTACACTTGTCTAAAATCGCAAAAATCGGGAGGCAAAAAGTCTCCGCGCGTGCGGGCGCGTTGCGGTAGGAAATGGGCCTTGAGTTAAGCAAATTTAACCATATTCTGCAACTACCTCAACTGTTTTACCGAAAACTAACCTCTGATTCGGTGAATTTAAATCAGTTTTAAAAATCCCATCTCTCGGATAAAATAACGAGAAGGCAAGGAAAAATATCTAAAACGTTGGCAGATCCTAAAGATTGTAAAAAATCTAATTTAGGAGAGATAAATCGAGCATTACTTAAAACTCTAGAAAAGGCGATCGCCTAAATTCAAACAAATTTTAAAATAGGCGAGCCCAACAGAATATTCCATCGCCAAAACAAGGAAACCATTAATCGGGTTTGGGGTAATAATAAAAAGGTGACAATTGAAACCGAAGGCGAGCAAAAAAAATGTCAAAATTAGTCAGAGACGCTCCTCCCGATCGCGAAATGGAACCGGGTTTCTTGTTTCCACTTTCGGAGATTCCCTGACTTGATTACGTTAATAAACCGGGTTTATGTGTAAGTTTTGTTAGCATTATTCTCAATAATTGATACTTAATGAAGTAGCAAATTATGCCACTTTTTCAGTAAATATACGGGAGCTAAGATGGTCGATAGACCTCCAAATCTCGAAAAAATACGGAAATGCAGTGTGAGTAGCTGCTAAGTGCTAGCAGAAGGAGGAGAATAGGTTCTTTGCCTTTTTGACTTACCAGACTCAACTTGCAGAGCGCTATTGAGATGCCATCAACCTCGATACCAAACCGCAAAATAACTAAAGAAAAAGCATTATGTTTCATGAATACCTGTATTACGAAGTTTGCAACCTGCGCGAGAAACTAGCTCACCTAGAAAGAGAAACGCAGTCTCAAACCTGGTTCAAAAAGCTGCAAGCGCTGATGGGAGTGATTGGCAAAATTCGTGAATCCCTAGACTTAGAAACAATATTCAAAATCACAGCCACCGAAGTTCGGCAACTCCTAAATGCCGATCGAGTCGCCGTCTACCGATTCTTTCCCGAATCCGAATGGAATGAGGGCGAAGTAGTGTCCGAAGACGTACTGCCCCAATACAGCCCATCTTTGGGAGCAAGAGTCCGCGACTACTGTTTCGGCGAACAATTTGCCGCCAAGTATGCCAAAGGTTACGTTCAAGCTGTCACGGACATCTACAAAGCCCGGTTGAGCCCTTGTCACCTCAAAATCCTCAAGCGGTTTCAAATCCGAGCCAACTTAGTCGTACCCCTGCTGCAAGGGAAACATTTGTGGGGATTGCTGTGCATTCACTCCTGCGGCAATCCCCGCGATTGGCAAGAAGACGAAATCGAATTTGCCAGACAAGTAGGCGATCATTTAGCAGTTGCCATCCACCAAGCCGAACTGCACTTACAAACTCAGAGGCAAATAGCACAAATCGAAGCAGCACAGCAGAAACTCCGCGACAGCGAGCAAAAATATCACCAAATTCTCGATTCGATCGCCGATATGGTATTAGTCAAAGGCCCCAAATCCAAAATTGTTTGGGCAAATCAAGCATTCCGCGACTATTACGGCATGACTCAAGAGGAACTTCAAGACATCCTAGACGCACCTTTCGCCGATCCCGACAATACCCTCCAGTACGTCAGAGATGACGCCTTCGTATTTGAAACCGGACAGACTCTGCAAATTTCCGAAGAACCAGTGACGCGCTACGACTCAGAAGTGCGGCTGTTCAGCACCGTCAAAACACCGATCCGCAACGCAGACGGCCAAATCGTCATGACTGTCGGCGTCTCCCGCGACATGACGGAACGCAAACAAGCAGAAGAAGCCGTCAAAGCCAGCGAAAGCAAATACCGCAGCCTGGTAGAAACCTCCCAAGACATGATTTGGTCGGTAGATGCTTCAGGACGCTACACCTTCGTCAACCCAGCAGTTAAGTACATCTACGGTTACGAACCAGAAGAAATGATCGGTAGGCCCTTCTCCGACTTTGTGACACCAGAACAATGCCAGAAAGATTTAGAAGTTTTCGCCCGCCTGTTTGCCGGAGAATCAATTTTCCAGTACGAAACCACCCAAATCGCCAAAGACGGCAGCATGAAACATTTGATGTTTAACGCGATCGCCCTGTACGACGAAACCGGAAACTTCCTCGGCACCACAGGTACAGCCGCCGACATTACCGATCGCAAGCGAGCAGAAGCAGCCTTACAACACGCCAACGCAGAACTAGAGCGCAGAGTAGAAGCGCGCACAGCCGAACTGCGACAGACTTTTGCCGCACTCAGTGCCAGCGAAACCAAGTTTCGGACGATCGCAGCCACCATGCCCGGAGCTCTGTTCCAGTTTTGCAACCGTGACGGAATTTGGCGCATTGACTACATGAGCGATCGCATCTTCGATATCAGTGGCGTTACCGCAGCAGAAATGATGCAAGACATCAATACATTCATTTCCCGCGTCCATCCCGAAGACTTGGAAGGCTACATCGCTTCGGTGAACCAGGCCATAGAAAACCTCTCCCTGTGGCACTACGAAGGGCAGTTAGTCAAGCCCGACGGCGAGATTCGCTGGTGGCAGGGCGACTCCATGCCCACCCGCAGCGAGAACGGCGAAATCGTATTTTGCGGCGTATTGTTCGACATTACCGATCGCAAAGTTGCCGAAACCGCCATCCGCAACAGCCAGCGACAGCTACAAGAAGCCCAGAGACTCGCCCACGTCGGAAATTGGGAACTCGACGCAGCCACCGGAACCATCACTTGGTCGGAAGAACTTTTCCGCATCTTCGGACTCGAACCAGCCCCCATCGCGCCCAACCTAGCCGAACAGGTCGCTCAGATTCATCCAGAAGATTTGGCATTGTGGCAAACTCAAGTGCAGCGGGGACTCGAAGCGGGCATCCCCTTTGATTTTGACTTTCGCCTTTACCGTCCCGACAGCATCTTGCGACACGTGAACGCCGTGGGTCAAGCCGAAACCGATGTCAACGGCAAGGTGGTAAAAATGTTCGGTACGGTGATCGACATTACCGATCGCAAAGCCGCCGAAGCAGCCCTGCGGCAAGCAGCAGTCGAGTTAGAAGACAGAGTGAGCGATCGCACGGCCGAACTTTCCCAAGCAGTCACCCAATTAGAACAAGAAATTGGCGATCGAAAACTTGCAGAAGCAGCGCTGCAAGTTTCCGAGCAAAACCTGCGAACCATATTTAACAATGTCTACGATGCTATCTTCATTCACGATTTAGAAGGAAACATTCTCGATGTCAATAATCGAATGTTAGAAATGTACGGAGTGAGCCCCGAACAAGCAAAAAAATTATCAATTAAAAACGACTATTCAAGCGCCGACAATCCCATTGAACAAATGGAAGAACTTTGGGAAAGAGTATTAGCAGGCGAAACACCCCGCGTGGAATGGAAAGCGAGGCGTCCCAACGACGGTTCAACCTTTGATGCAGAAGTTGCCCTGTCGAGAATTAATCTCAACGGCAATCTCACCGTCATTGCCAACGTCCGAGATATTAGCGATCGCAAACAGGCAGAAGCAGAACTGCAACACGCTCAAAATTTTATGGAGTCAGTGCTCAAAACCATACCCGTAGGAGTGGTTGCCAAGGATGCCCAAGAACTGCGGTTTGTTCTGTGGAACCCAGTAGCTGAACAGTTACTCGGTTTCAGTGCAGCAGAAGTAATCGGCAAAAATGATTACGACTTTTTCCCAACAGAACAAGCTGATTTTTTCACCGCCAAAGACCGGGAAGTGATCGATAGCGGGCAAATTTTAGAAATCGCCGAAGAAGAAATTGAAACTAGCCAAGGAGAAACGCGGATATTTCATAGCAAGAAAACAGCAATACTCGATGCTGATGGCAAACCGCAATATCTATTAGCTGTCACCGAAGACATTACCGATCGCAAGCGGGGAGAAATTGCCTTAAGGCAATCGTCAGCCAGACTCAGACAGCAAGCCGAGCGAGAAAAACTGCTCAACAACCTCACTACTCAAATCCGCAATTCCCTCGATTTCGACAGCATTATTGCTGTCGCCGTCCAAGAAATTCGGGCTTTCATGCAGATCGATCGTTGCAACTTTAGCTGGTATCGTTGCGACGGAGACGAACCATACTGGGAAATTATTCAAGAATCTCGCACAAGAGAACTTCCAGATTTAATAGGTTGCTATAAAGCTTCTGATTTCGGAACTATAGGAGAACAGATGTTGCGTCTAGAAACGCTGCAAATCGATGATGTCGGAGCGATCGCAGACCCTATTTGGAGAAGCTCTCTTAACTCTCTGGGCTACCAATCTGTCTTGGCAATTCCCATGCAGGCACTTTCGGGAGTAGTGAGCGTTGTTACCTGCGCCCACTCCGCTGCTGTGCGACCCTGGAGTGACGACGAAGTAGAATTATTGCAAGCGGTTACAGTTCAATTGGCGATCGCCCTCAACCAAGCCGATCTTTACGCCCAAACTCGGAATAAAGCTCTCGAATTAGAAAAAACATTGAAGAAATTAACCAGCACTCAATCGCAGTTAATTCAAAATGAAAAAATGTCGAGTCTCGGTCAACTTGTGGCAGGAGTCGCCCACGAAATAAACAACCCAGTTAACTTTATTTACGGCAATCTCAGTCACGCCAACGACTATACCCAAGACTTGCTACACCTGATCGAACTTTACCAAAACCACTATCCCGATCCAGTCCCGGAAATTCAAGAAGAAGTAGACAATATTGAACTCGACTTTCTGATGAAAGACTTGCCAAAGTTGCTTTCTTCAATGAAAGTCGGTGCAGACAGAATTCAACAAATTGTTGCTTCTCTCCGCACATTTTCCCGCATGGACGAAGCGGAAATGAAAGCCGTCAACATCCACGAGGGCATAGATAGCACCCTGATGATTTTGCAGCACCGGCTCAAAGCTAAACACAACCATCCAGAAATTGAGGTAATTAAAGAATACGCTCAACTGCCCTTGGTAGAATGTTATGCCGGACAATTAAATCAAGTATTTATGAACATCTTGAGCAATGCTTTGGATGCTTTAGAAGAACGGGATATGCGCCGTTCTGCTGAGGAAAAGCGGCAAAAGCCCAGCAACATCCGCATCCGCACTGAACTATCGCCAGTCGGCAAAGTAATCATTCGGATTGCTGACAACGGGCCGGGAATACCGGAGACTGTCGGCACTCGGCTTTTTGACCCGTTTTTTACCACTAAACCTGTGGGTAAAGGCACCGGGATGGGCTTGTCAATTAGCTATCAAATTGTTACAGACAGACACAACGGGTCGCTGAAATGCACTTCTTCGCCGGGCCAGGGTACAGAATTGGCGATCGAGATTCCCCTCAAAGCTAATTGTTAATAGGGAATTGGTAAGTTGTAATTGGCAATTGCGAAAGCGTTACTGTGCGTCATTCGATTTTAGATTTTAGATTTTAGATTTTGGATTGACTTGCGCGAGATAAATGCTCTTTCTTGAGGATTTTCGATTTCCGATGTTGGATTGATTCCACGGATAAACCACGTGGCCGGTACCACCTTTGAAATTCGTGGTCAGTTTGGTAATTTTCAACCATATCAAATCCGGTAGCATCGTCCTGATATAGCAACCGCCAAGACAGTTAGGACGTTGTTAATGGCTGAAACGATTGATTATATTGCTTCTTCCTGCTTCCTTCTGCGATAAAATCCAGTCATATCAAATCCGGTAGCATCGGAATTACTCCTCTCTGTATTCTCTCCCTCTGCGTTCTCTGCGCCCTCTGCGGTTAAATCATTCCGATGCAACCGGAAACGATATCAATACTCAACAATCACGGACGGTACAACCGGAATTGAACTCATTTATCTGCGTGAATATCTGTTAATCTGCCCTCATCTGCGGTTAAAAAAAGAGAATGTATTAACCGCAGATGACAATGGATGGACGCGGATTCACGCAGATGAATAATTCCGATCCTAACAGATTTGATATCATCACCTAAAATCTAATTTTGATGCACAATTTATTCCCTGGTGCATCAGTTTTGAGATTAGGAGTTTGTAGCAAAAATGTCTTCACAGGGTGAGGCACTATTTACCAATCTGTAGCTCAATCAGTCCCTAATTTCTATATTACCGAGATTTATCAGGATTTCGGTCACGGCAGAACTGTCCAAAGGTTTAGAAAACCAATATCCCTGAGCTAATTCGCAGTCTAATTCTCGAAGCTGTGCTAACTGTTCGCCTGTCTCTACACCTTCGGCGATCGCATTTAATCCCAAATTGTGAGCCAAAGTTACGATCGCCCGCACAATCTGCAAAGGCTGACCCCCGTCGTCACCATTTTCGACAGCCCCCAAGCGGCTCACAAAAGATCGATCGATCTTCAGTGTATCCAGCGGAAAACGGTGCAAGTAACTTAAAGACGAATAGCCAGTACCGAAATCGTCGATCGACAATCGAATATTCCTACCTTTTAATTCGGCTAGCACAATATTGGCTTTTTTCACATTTTCTACGATCGCACTTTCAGTAATCTCCAATTTTAAACAGCTCGGATCGCAGCCAGTTTCTGCTAAAATTTCATCGATTTCCTCGATTAAATTCGGCATACCTAACTGTTTAGGAGAGAGATTGACGCTCATTGTTAATTGCGAAGGATCAATAATGGGTAATTTAAAATTCGCAATTGGTAGCTGGGAAGTTGTACTGAACGTAGCCGAAGAGTTGGTAATTGGGAATTGGGAATTGGTAATAGAGGAGTGGAAATCGGTAATCGGGAATTGGTAACTGGGAATTGGTAATTTTTTACCGATTCTTTCTTCCCTGTGACCAATACTGGGGCTACGCTCAGTAAAAGTTCCGTGTTCCTCATGCCCTGTATCTGTTACATCAGTTAAATCCCCTAAATTGCCCGTTGCCCTCTCCTCTGTTGTTACCCTGAGCGAAGTCGAAGCGCCTTCTTCCTTCTGGTTACGCTGAGCGACTTGCCCTGAGTGCAGCCGAAGCGAGTCAAAGGGCCTTGTTCCGACTTCCATTGGACTTCTTCCCTGTTGCTCGGTTAACATTTCTTGCCAAATCCGCAATTGCTGACAAGCTTCCCGCAACACCCAGGCTCCCAGAGGCACGATCAAACCTGTTTCTTCAGCTACAGGGATAAAAGTAGACGGCGGAACTAGACCCCGAACCGGGTGGTGCCAGCGCACCAAGGCCTCAAAACCTTCGAGCGCACCGCTGGCGATCGAAACAATCGGTTGGTAGTGCACAATAAAGTGCGAACATTGATTCTTGCTCTCTCCTAATTCCTCCTTGCCCAAAATAGCCAACCGCAGGTCAGTTTCTAACTGCAACAGCGACATAGTTTGGTCGTGCATCGCCAAATTAAACACTTCGTGGCGGGCCTTACCCAAAGCTTTAGCGCGGTACATAGCGATGTCAGCATCGCGTAGGAATTCTTCCGGGTGAGTGTACGAATTTAATTCGCCACTGGGGGTGGCTTCGCCTCGACTGAAAACAATGCCAATGCTAGCGGTGGTAAATACTTCGTGCCCTTCGAGATGAAACGGCTTCGTCAGTTCTTTTTGTATCTTTTTAGCTGCGAGGGTGGCGTCGCTGAGGCTCTGAATGTGGTCTAGCAGGATCGTGAATTCGTCTCCCCCCAGTCTGGCGACGGTATCCGAAACCCGGACGCAGGTTTGCAGTCGCTGGGCGAGGGCGATTAGCAGTTTGTCTCCTAAAACGTGTCCTAAAGAATCATTAACGACTTTGAAGCGGTCTAAATCTAGGAAAAGTAAACCAAATTTGTAATCGGGGGACTGATTGGATCGGCGGATGGCTTGTCCTAGCCTGTCGATGAACAAAACCCGGTTGGGCAAACCCGTCAGCGCATCGTGAAAAGCGCCGTGCAGCAGTTCCCGTTCTACTCGCTTGCGCTCGGTGACATCTCGGATAATAATCTGGCCGGCCGTCGAGCCTTGATAAATAGCGGGGATACCGGCCATTTCAACGTCTATTATTTGTCCGTCGAGCCGCATTAGTTTTTGTTCGGCAAGGTCGAGTGGCTGATTTTCTGTCTCGACTAGCCGAATGCGCTCTGTGGCTATTTCCACATAATTTGGATGGACGAAATGCAATATGGGAAAGCCAATCAGCGCTTCGGGAGAACTCGCACCGAGGAGTTTCGCGCCGGCAGCATTGATGTAGGCGATTTTCCCTTGACTGTGAACGGCGATCGCTTCGGGAGATAGTTCTACTAAACGGCGATAGCGTTCTTCACTTTCTTTGAGAGATACTATCAACTCGCATCGCTCTTTTTCAGCTTGCTGGCGTTCGATTTCCATTTGGTGAACCGCCAGAATTTTACCAATACTTTGAGCCATCAATTCTATAATTTCTATTTCCTCGTACTTGAACTTTCTTTTCTTTATTTCTGGCGAACTAAAACTTAACGTACCGTAAGTTTTATTGTTGACAAATATCGGCGTTCCGATGTAAGATTCTGATTTGCAGCTTAGATAAGCAGGATGTTCGCGCATCTCAATATTTGCTCCTATATGAGAATACGCAACTGTTTTGTTGAGATTAATTACTGCGGCGCAGTAAGTATCGCTGAGGTTCAATTCTAAGCCTCGCACGAAGTATCCTAAATCTGTTTTCGCTGCCTGGACAATAAAAGTTTCGCGGTCAACTTCAGCCATGATGCCCATAGAAAGTCCAAACATCAAACAGCCGGCTGTTAGATAATCGTCAACCAGTTCTTCAAAGTTTTGATAATGATAAGTTGTAATCCGGTGCAAGTGTTTGAGATTAGCGCTAAAAGCTGCTAAAGCTTGAGATTTTAAAAATAATTCTTCTTCCGAACGCTGGCGGTCGGTAATGTCTGTTTGTACTCCAATAAAGTGGGTTAAGTGTCGCCGCGAGTTGTAAACCGGAGCGATCGACAATTCGTGCCAAAAAGGCGTGCCGTCTTTCCGAAAGTTGCGTAATATAACTTGAGCTTCTCTGCCTTCTTCAATCGCAATTCGCAATTCTTTGGCAGCGGGGCTGTCAGTGTCTGTGCCTTGCAAAAATCGGCAATTTTTGCCCATTAACTCGTCTCTGCGATAACCCGTAATCCGCTCAAAACTGGGATTGACATAAATAATCGGATTATCTGCTACGGTTGCGTCGGTGATTGCAATGCCGTTGCTGCAACTTTCGATCGCCCGTTCCATCATTTGTAAGCGCTCTTGCGATATAATCCGCTCGATCGCCGCAGCTAACACGTTGGCGATCGCTTCTACAAAATAAACGTCATCTTGACTGAAAACCCGCCCTTGGCTGGTATGAACCCCCAAAATGCCCCAGGCCTGCGAGGATGAACTGTCCGCTGGTTCTACTTGTCCCCAGTTCCTCCCCAGTCCCCGATTGCCGGGAATGATCACAGTAACGCCGCTGACAGCCCGGTGGTTATGCAGTAGCGGCAACTCGCTAAAGCGCGTTTCCACCCGCAAATCTTCGACGATCGTCGGTTCGCCCACTAGCAATGTGTAACCTGCTTGGGATCGAGCAGAAGCGGCAACAGTAGCGCTGCCGACGAGGCCCGGCTGCCAGCCAACCCCCGCTCGCAGCATAAAAGCATGACCAGAGGGCAACAGTTCTAACACCTGGCAATAATCAACGTCCAGGGTTTGAGCAATTAAAACCGCAGCTTTGTCCATCAGTGCGGACAAATCTGTTTCGGCCAGGGCCTGCTGCCCCAAGTAAGCGACGGCCGCTTGCTGGCGGGCTCGCGAGTGGATTGACGTGAGCAATTCCTGCTCCTTGGCGGCCGCTCGCTTCCGATCCGTAATGTCGGTGAACACCGACAGAACAGCTTTCCCCGACACCAATGTCAGATACCGCATCGATACACTTGCCCAAAACAGCGTGCCGTCAGCTTTTTTAAACCGGACTTCTGTCTCGCGGACGTGTCCGTTGCGGGCGAGCCGCAACAGCAATTCCTGGCGCTCTGCAGGTCTGTGGTAGAGCGTTTCGGCTTTTTGGCGGTCGATCGACTTAAATCCTGTGAACCCGAAAGCCTGACGACATAAATCGTTACTATAAATAATTGTGCCGTCCGCCAGACTGCTCACGATCAGGGGTATTGGCATCGAGTTGGCGATCGTCAGCAGTAATTCTTTGGCTCCTTGCAGCTCTTTGTACAAGTCTGGCTTGGAGGCCCAGCCGTGACAGTCTTCAGACTTTTCAGGGATAAAACTTTCCATTGTTTAATCGATCCATTAGCAGGACAACTTTTTTAAACTTGTGGTCAATCAATACTGCGGACGGTTTTTAATTAGCATTCGTAGAATAAAAGTTTCAAGGCGATTCGCCAATGGAGCTACCAACGGAAAATCAAGGGTTTCACACTACGAACTACAAACAGTCCAGACTATTGGTAAATGACGATTTCAGATGCAGAGGAGGATCTACAGTAGCCCACAACACATTAATCTTAACCAGAACTATGCAACTGAAGGCCCTAAACTGCTCGACTGAAGTTTGATACGCTGCTCTCTCGTTAAAGACCACATCTGTCTTTGGTATGAAAATCTACTGTTTTTAAAGTTGCGTTAAGTTTTGATGTATGGCGAGGTACTTTACCCAATGTGCAGCGGAAGCTCCTAATCTAAAAAGTAAAGCCACCTACTTGCCAACCACCGAATACTATCCGAGGAGAGAGGACAAATGCTTGAATCTTACCGCCGTACCGCGGCCGTTCGGGCCCATGAGGGAATTCCACCGCTGCCCCTAGACGCCCAGCAAACGTCGGAACTGTGTGAACTGCTGAAAAATCCGCCGGCAGGAGAAGAAGAAACCTTAATAGAATTATTGCGCGATCGCGTCCCCCCAGGCGTAGACAGCGCCGCCTACGTCAAAGCTGGTTTTTTAACTGGCATTGCTAAAGGCGAAATCCACAGCCCCCTAATTGCTCCCAAATGGGCAGTTTACCTGCTGGGGACAATGATGGGCGGTTACAACGTCCAATCTTTAATCGATTTGCTCAATCCTACTGCCGAAATCGCCATTCCCGCCACCGCCGCCCGGGCACTGAGCAAAACGTTGTTAGTATTCGACGCTTTCCACGACGTTATAGCTTTGTCTGATACCAATCCCTACGCCAAGCAGGTAGTCGATTCTTGGGCGGATGCCGAATGGTTTACAGGCCGTCCTGTATTGCCAGAAGCGATTACCGTTACAGTCTTCAAAGTTCCTGGAGAAACCAATACTGACGACTTGTCGCCTGCACCTCATGCTACCACGCGGCCGGACATTCCCCTACACGCTTTGGCGATGCTCGAAAGTAAGATGCCAGGGGCTTTGCAAACCATTGCAGAATTGAAGCAAAAAGGTCATCCCGTAGCCTATGTTGGTGATGTTGTCGGTACCGGTTCGTCACGGAAATCGGCGATTAATTCCGTGCTCTGGCACATTGGCAATGATATTCCGTTTGTGCCCAACAAGCGCAGTGGCGGTTATATTTTAGGAGGTGCGATCGCCCCGATCTTCTTCAATACCGCTGAAGATTCCGGCGCATTGCCGATCGAATGTGATGTCTCCAAAATGGAAACAGGAATGGTAATTACCATCCATCCCTACAAAGGCGAAATCACCAACGAAGCCGGAGAAATTATCTCCACCTTCACCCTCAAACCCGACACAATTCTAGACGAAGTTCGCGCCGGCGGCCGAATTCCGCTATTAATTGGACGAACTTTAACCGACAAAACCCGCGCAGCTTTAGGACTAGAACCTAGCACTATTTTTACCCGTCCTACAATCCCAGTAGATACGGGCAAAGGCTTCACTTTAGCACAAAAAATGGTAGGCAAAGCTTGCGGTTTGTCCGGCGTTCGTCCCGGTACATCTTGCGAACCAGTCATGACAACAGTCGGCTCGCAAGATACCACAGGGCCAATGACTCGCGACGAATTGAAAGAACTTGCTTGTTTGGGATTTAGCGCCGATTTGGTAATTCAAAGTTTCTGCCACACCGCCGCTTATCCAAAACCAGTTGATGTCAAAACTCACCATGAATTGCCCGATTTCATGGCAGAGCGCGCCGGCATAGCTTTGCGCCCCGGAGACGGCATTATTCACTCTTGGCTGAACCGGATGTTATTGCCAGATACAGTGGGAACTGGCGGCGATTCTCACACTCGTTTTCCTTTGGGAATTTCCTTTCCTGCTGGTTCGGGATTGGTGGCATTTGCTGCGGCATTGGGCGTCATGCCTTTGGATATGCCGGAATCAGTTTTAGTGCGGTTTAAAGGCGAATTGCAGCCCGGAGTAACGCTGCGGGATGTTGTGAATGCAATTCCCTATGTAGCAATTCAAAAAGGTTTGCTAACCGTCTCGAAACAGAACAAGAAAAACGTCTTTTCTGGGCGGATTATGGAGATTGAAGGTTTGCCCGATTTGAAGGTCGAGCAGGCTTTTGAATTGACCGATGCGTCGGCCGAGCGTTCTTGCGCCGGATGCACGATTAAATTGAGCGTGGAGACTGTTTCCGAGTACATTCGCTCCAATGTCGCGCTGCTAAAAAACATGGTGGCGCGGGGCTATCAAGATGCGCGGACGATGATGCGCCGGGTGGCGAAAATGGAGGAATGGCTGGCTAATCCGGTGCTGATGGAGGCGGATGCTGATGCCGAATACGTTGAAATCATCGAAATCGATCTGAACGAGATTAAAGAGCCAATTGTGGCTGCTCCCAATGACCCGGATAATGTTAAGTTGTTGAGTGAGGTTGCGGGCGATCGGGTTGACGAAGTATTTGTCGGTTCCTGCATGACAAATATCGGTCACTACCGCGCCACAGCGAAGGTGTTGGAAGGTGCAGGGGAAGTGAAAACTCGCCTGTGGATTTGTCCGCCAACTCGCATGGATGAACAGCAACTGAAAGAAGAAGGTTATTACAGCATTTTTGGAGCCGCTGGAGCGCGTACAGAAATGCCCGGTTGCAGTCTTTGTATGGGCAATCAAGCGCGGGTTAAAGATGCGACAACTGTGTTTTCAACTTCTACTCGTAACTTTAACAACCGCATGGGCAAAGACGCGCAAGTTTATCTCGGTTCAGCAGAATTGGCGGCCGTTTGTTCGCTGTTAGGTCGCATTCCTACAGTCCAAGAATACAATGACATTGTGTCGAAGAGAATCGATCCTTTTGCTGGTGATTTGTATCGCTATTTGAATTTCGATCAAATTGCTGGTTTTGAGGATGAAGGACGAGTGATTGCTTTGGAAGATATGCCTCGCATTGAGGATATTTTGGGGATTCCCGATGGTGTGCTGAGCAAGTAAAAAGTGGGGCGGGCTATTGCCCGCCCTTTGTTTATAATATGAGTAAATGAGAGAAAGGAAAAAAGTAATTATGTCCGAACAAGGTTTAAGCAGCGAAAGCCCAGGGACAGTAGAATCAGCGCCCGAAACTCCTACGGTTGAAGACAAAGAAAGCGATCGCCCCTTAAGCCAGCCCATCGCGGAATTTCTCCGCGTAATTCAGCAAACTCCCAGAGAATATTGGCCGAATTTACTTCAGATGATGCGCTTATTTATGGAAACGGTGACAGTAACGCCCATATTGTCCGAGCCTCCCCAGACATCTGAGAAAATAGACATTACTAAACTGTCGCTGGAGGAACGGATACAAAGAAATAAAGGTGCAATTGAATTAATCAATTCATGGATTGAGGAGGGAGATGAACAAGAACAAACAGAAACCGCTGAATATCTCCGTAAAGCTTTAGATGAAGACCGCCTTTCTAATCGGCCATTATTCCCATGAGTAGAGTAATTATTCTCGACTCTGGCCCATTAGGAATGGTGACAAACCCTAAAGCATCCTCTGCTGAAATTCAAGAGTGCCAAGTTTGGCTAAACTCTTTAATGCGGAGGGGCGAAATAATAATTATGCCTGAAATTGCTGACTACGAAGTGCGACGGGAGTTGATCCGCGCAGGTAAATTAGCAGGTATTCAACGGCTTGATGAACTGAAATTACAACTTACATATCGTCCTTTGACTACAGAAGTCATGCTTTTTGCCGCTCAGTTGTGGGCGCAAGCGAGAATGAGAGGAAGACCAACCGCAGAAGCCAATGCACTTGACGGGGATGTGATTTTGGCGGCTCAAGCAATATTGGAGGCTAGTGAAGGAAATCAGGTGGTAATTGCTACAACAAATGTGGGGCATTTGTCGCAATTTGTGGATGCTCGCGAGTGGCGGCTAATTGAGTGATGTTTAAATCCATCGCACTTAGCCAATCCCTGCTATACTTTCAACTACAGATATTTTTACAGACACCGTTAGCGAGATAAACAGCATGGTGGAAACAGTGGAGACAAGCGAAAAAATTGACGATCGCACACAAACCCGCTACTGGGGTCAAGTTACAGTCATAGACGCGGGCGATCGTTATAAGATCAATCGCATTGAAGTCAAGCCGGGGCATCACATCAGCACCCAAATGCACTATCACCGCAGCGAGCACTGGGTTGTCGTCTCCGGTACCGCTAAAGTTATCTGCGACGACAAAGAGACGATTCTCATGCAGAAACAGTCAACCTACGTTCCCATGAATACTGCTCACCGCGTAGAAAATCCAGGAGTTATTCCCTTGGTGATGATTGAAATCCAAAATGGTGAATACCTCGGCGATGATGACATTATCCGCTTCGCCCAAGATGCTCACGAGGCAGATTGATCCTAGATCCAAATATGAAGCAATCGCAGACGCCAAGAAAAAGCTTCGCACACCGAACAATCATCTACGCTACGCAGCGACGGGAAACAAGATAAATCCTACAATTAAAAATTTAGGGGCAATTTCAGAATTGCCCCTACCTTATTATATTAAGCTTGTTAAGCACCAGAATTTGATATAGCAAGTGGCGATCGTCCTACGGCAAAGAAGCGTTTTTCAAATCTACATTTGCCATATTGGCATTCTTTAAATTGGCACCTGTCAAGTCCGAACCGTTCAAATTTGCACCGTTCAAATTTGCATTGGTCAAATTTGCATCCCGCAAGTTGACTCCCTGTACGTCGATTCCCGACAAACTGCCACCTCTGAGGCTGACATTCGCTAAATTGGCTACAGACTGGCGAGCATTTCTCAGATTTGCACCCGCCAAATTGGCGCTTTCTAAATTAGCACCGATTAAATTAGCGCTGGTGAGGTTGGTATTTTTCAAACTCGCAATCACTAAACCCGCCAAACTCAGATTAGCGCGGCTCAAATCAGCACCCTCCAAATTAGCCCCGTGCATTTTAGCCGCAATTAAACTCGCACCTTGCAATTTAGCTTGTTTCAGATTTGCTTCGTTCAGTTTGGCTTCGTTCAAATTTGCACCGTTCAAATTTGCACCGCTCAGATTCGCACCGCTCAAATCTGCCCCGCTCAGATTGATACCAGCAAGCTGCGCTCCTGTCAAGTCACATTGGCTACATTTTTTAGTTTCTAATAATTGCTTGACGTGGGATACGTTTTCTGCCTTTACTCCCGATGCCAAACCGATCGCAATTAGCACCCCTGTTGTTGTTAAAATCCCAAATTTCATATACCACCCTCAGCAATATCTCTCTGTTAATAATATCGCACATTATTAAAGAGGGTTGGGTGATCAGTCTCTTTGATAAACTGTGACAATCATCACCCTGTTGTGCACAAAATATGCAATAATTATTGACGTTTCAACTCCCCCAAAATTATTGTAAATAATTATTGCTTTTTCAGGAACCAAAAAGGAAAAGATTGCGTCGGTTCGAGACGGACTCCGGTGATGCTGTTCTGAGCAAAGGTATAGTCCTTATCCTGCCAAAGAGGGATGAAAGGTACATCTTGACCTAGTATGTCTTGAATTTCCGCAAACAGAGCTTTGCGGGTTTCAGGATTTGCTTCTTTTCGTTGCTTGTCGATCAGTTCATTGACCCGATCGTTATAATAGAACGAACCCTGACCTTGGCTAGCACCCTTTTCACAGCCCCCAGCCGCCGAACCCGTCGCACAATCTAAAAACGGCTGAATGTAATTATCGGCATCGAAAAAGTCGGCGTACCAATCCACTAAAACCGCAGGATAAATTCCCTTCTCTATGTTTTGAAACAAAGTCGGAGATTCAACGCTGTTAATTTCTACCTGCATTATCCCGTCCATTTTGAGTTTAGTTTGCGCCTCGATCAGACTCGCGACTAAAGCTCGTTTTGTGGAAGCTGAAGGATACCAAAGTTGCAGAACAAAAGGATTGGTGGCTGAGTATCCAGCTTTCGTTAAAAGTTCCTTAGCCTTTGTACTGTTGGCATCTCCGTACAGTTCTTTAAAAACCGGTTTTTGAACGTCGAAGGTTGTAGGGATCAGACTGTAAAGCGGTTGTGCTTGTCCGCGCAGTACGCGCTCATTAATCAGGGGGCGATCCATCGCTGCTGCGATCGCCTGTCTCACTTCTAACTTATCCAACGGTTTAGACTTAGTATTCAGCGTCATGTAACTAACCGTACTGCTTTCCCCCGCAATTTCCTGCCATTTCCCTTGTTTTGCTCCCTCGCCCAAGCTTTGAACTTGGTCTGCATCCAGAGACAAATAAGCCACATCAACTGCACCAGTCCGAAAACTATTGAACAAATTTGACGAACTAGAAAGCAGCAAAAGGTCAATTCCTTGATTAACTGGTTTTTCGCCCCAATACTTGTCAAACACATCAAACTTGAGAGAATCGCTGCCGTAAGTTGCCAACTTGTAGCGTCCCGTTCCCACAAACGTATCGGGTTTAAATTTACCCTCCCCAATCTCGTAAGCTTTTGGAGAAACTGCACAACTACCAGCGAATGTCAAGAGAGAAGGAAAAGCAGCAAAAGGCTTTTTGAGTTGAAAAGTTAATTCGTATTCGCCCGTCGCTTTCACAGATTCTACGGCATCGCTCAACAAGAAAGCCGGACGACCGCCATTTTTGATAAACCGCTGCAAGGAGAACTCCATTGCTGCGGCATTAAACGGTGTGTCATCGTGAAAAATAACTCCTTGACGCAAGGGGATGGTATATGTCAATCCGTCTTGGCTAACTTTTGGCATTGCTGTGGCTAAATGGGGGATTAACTCAGTAGTCCCCGACTTGTAAGTATAGAGAGTGTCGCCCAAATTTTGCAGCAGTTGCCCTGAGATAATTTCGTAAGCGTCCGCAGGGTCGATCGTCCGCAATTTCAAGGTTGTGCCAATAGTAACGCGGTTATTAGCATTTTCGCCGGTCGCAGTGACCGATGGACGTGTTCTTTGTCCACAACTTGCAGTTAACAAGCAGCACAGAAAGAACAGAGCTATCGCTTTAATCACTGAAGGTTTTATATGTATTCTAGGCTGCTGCTTGTTAATTCCCATCGTCTTTTTTTGACACTCCAAATTATTGATTATATTATCAGGACTTACGCACTATTAGACTAGAAACCGGATTTATTGATAGATTCTCCTGTAATATCACGTCCGAGCGATTGACCATAATATCCCGGCCGGGCGGGTTTTTGAGATTGTCAATTATTGGCAGATATGGTTGTTGAACCCGCCCCTACCTCATTTCGGGCGAAGCGAAGCGGAGGGAATCGACCGGACAGAAGATAATACAAATATCGCTGCCTAACCACAGCAACTTAAAAGCTTGGTAATGTTCGATCGGTTGGAACTCCTTCGCATCAATCCTTAGAGCTTGCTGGGCCATCAGTGTTCTTGCTAAGAAGTGCGACGATCGTCTTAATTAATTCATCCGGTTCGATCGGCTTTGCCAGATGTCGGTGAAATCCAGCTTGCAAAGCTTGCTGTTGATTAACCTCGCCCGCATAGGCAGTCAGGGCGATCGCGGGAATCAGCCCACCCCGTTCGGGCGGCAGAGCTCGCACTTGCCGCAACAGCATATAGCCATCCATCCCCGGCATACCAATGTCGCTCAACAGGACATCTGGCTGGAAATTAGTCAACGCTGTGAGGACTTCTTGAGGGACAGCAAGAGTCAGTACCTCTGCACCTGCATCTTCTAGCAAAAAGGAAATCAACTCTCGCATATCCGGCTCATCATCAACCACAACTATCCGCATCCCCGATAACGGTTCATCCGCAGTCGATCGTTCCGAAAGTCTTGCAAGAGAGTTTTCTTGTCTTACCTTCGGTGATAGGGGCAGTCTTACGGTAAAGGTAGCTCCTAACCCTTCACCGGCGCTATCTGCCCCAACCGTGCCACCGTGCAGTTCGACTAAATGCCGCACGATCGCCAGCCCCAATCCCAAGCCACCAAACTTGCGGGTTGTAGCGCCATCTTTTTGGCGGAAGTAGTCAAACACGTAGGGTAAAAACTCCGGTGCGATGCCAACCCCTGTATCCGCCACCGTAATTTGAGCGCGATCGCCAACACGAGTCAAATTCACCTCAACGCGCCCCCCGGCCGAGGTGAATTTGACCGCATTGGAAACAAGATTCCAGACTATTTGCTGCAAACGGCCCGAATCTCCCAAAATTTGTCCGATCTGAGGATCTAACACAGTCCGAATGTCAATGGATTTGGCAACAGCAGCCAAATTGACAGTTTCGATCGCCGATTCCACAGTTAAAGCTAAATCAACTGGACGAATATTAAGACTAAGCTTGCCTTGGAGAATTTTCGAGACATCAAGCAAATCTTCAATCAATTCAGTTTGCAGCTTGGCATTCCGTTCGATCGTCGCTAACGCCTGGGCGGTTTTCGCCGCATCCAGCTTGCCAGTTTGCAGCAGCTTTGACCAGCCCAAAATAGGATTGAGGGGCGATCGCAATTCATGGGATAGTACCGCTAAAAACTCATCCTTGATCCGATTTGCCTGTCTTAGCTGTTCCGCTTGCTGCTGCAGTGAATCGTTCAGATTTGCCCGTTCCAGAGCGATCGCGATTTGGTCACAGATAGATCCCAGCAGCTCGATTTCAGCAGGCGTGAAGTGCGTCCGAGTCAGACTGGCAAAGGAGAGCGTTCCTAATAACCGTCCTTGAGCGATTAACGGTTGACCCACGTAAGCCGTGATGCCCAGTTCAGAGACGGCTTTACCATTCGGATGAGTGAAGAGTTCGGCTTGATTCAAGACAAGTTGCTGCTGCGTTTGGGCAACCAGTCCACAGAGATAGTCCCCTACTTCGATCCAGTCGATCGCCTGCGCCCTTTCTTCAGAGATGCCATCATAGTTTCTCAAATGCAACATCGGGCGGTTGTCTTTTTCTTCCACCATGAAATTGTAGTAAGAGTGCAGATCGAGTTGCACTGCAAGTTTGCGGAATAGCGTGTCCATCAAAGCCAGAGGCTGTTCTGTCTTCATCAGATCGCGGGTAGTTTCATACAGCAATTGCAGGCGCTCACTTGCTTGCCGTTGTGCAGTCTTGTCCTGCATGATTTTGACAAATCCCTGCGGACAATCCGCTTCATTAAGCAGGGGCATCATCAATCCACTGGCCCAAAAGTGATTCCCATCTTTGCGGACGTGCCAGCGTTCGTCTTCGACCCGTCCTTGCAGTAGAGCCATTTGCCTCTGGTACTCGGCTTGTCCTTGTTCGTTATCTTCGGGCGTGAAAATCATCCGACTCGAGCAACCAATTGCTTCTGTCTCGGTATAGCCCAACAACCTTTCTGCCCCTGAGTTCCAACTGGCAATGATGCCGTTAAGGTCGAGGGTGAAGATGGCATAATCTTTGGCGCTTTCAAAGATCAGACGGAGGCGGGATTCATTCTCGCGCAGGGCTTCCTCAGCTTGTTTGTGGTCTTCAATATCAACACAGGAGCCGATGTAGCCCAAGAACTCACCTTCCAATCCGTAGCGAGGAACAGCTTCATCCATAACCCAACGGTATATGCCATCACAGCGTTTCAAGCGATATTCCATCTTGAACGGTTGACGGGCATCAAAGGCAGTCACATACGTGTCTAAAGAGCGATCGAGGTCGTCGGGGTGGACTCCTTCTGTCCAACCATTGCCCTTTTCTCGCTCGATCGTCCGTCCCGTAAAGTTTAGCCACGGGAGGTTGAAGTAATTACAGAGTTTATCGGTGCCAGCCATCCAAATCAGCACAGGGGCGGCATCTGCCATCAGCCGGAACCGTGCCTCACTCTCCCGTAGTGTGGCTTCGGCTTGTTTGCGATCGGTGATATCGTTGACGAATGCTACAAACCCTTCAATTTTTCCCTGGCTATTGAAGCGGGGAACATAGGTGGCATTGATATAACGGGTTCCACCATCTTTGTAGGGAATTTGGCTTTCAAAGGTCACTTCCTGTCCTGCCAAGACTTGCTCAACATAAGGACGAATCCCTTCATAGCCAGTTTTGCCTAAAACCTCTTGAAGGTGCTTGCCATAGATTTGCGCTGCCGGATGTCCAAACCATTCTTCATATGCTCGATTGTTGAAGCGATAGCGCTGGTCTGAGTCTACAAAGGAAATCAAGGCAGGCACGGCATTGGTGACTAAACGAAGTTCTGCTTCTCGTTGTTGCAATACCTCCTCGGCCAGTTTTTGAGCGGTGACATTTCGGAAATAAATGGTAATCCCGTTGGCTGCAGGGTAGGTGCGAACGTCATACCACCGATCGTGATCGGGATAAAAAGCCGTGACTGACAAAGCCACGCGCTCGTTTGCCACGCGCCGATAAACCTGCTCAAACTCGCTGCCATTAAGTCCGGGGAATTCTTCCCACACATTTTTCCCAATCAGATCGCTGGCAGTCCGGTCTAGCAGAATTTCCGCTGACCGATTCACATAAGTGAAACACCAATTCTCATCAAGGGAAAAGAATCCATCATCAATACTCTCTAGAATGTTGCGACTCTGCTCTTCGCTTTGACGCAAAGCTTCTTCTGCTTGTTTACGATCGCTGATGTCGATTAATACGCCGCGCGTCGAAATTATCATGCCCTCAGCGTTATAGGCGCAATCGCCCTTTGCCAAAATCCAACGAACGGTGCCATCTGCCCACAGCGTCCGATACTCAATTTCAGTATGCGGTTGATTCGCTTTGAGCTCATTGAGTACGGTGTGAACGAATGGACGATCGTCGTGATGCACCGCTTCTAAAAACACCTTCATGGAAATTCCCCGATCCACGGGTAAACCAAACATCCCTTTGGCTATGTCCGTCAAACTCAGGGTGTCAGTTTCCCTATGCCAATACCACAAACCCAAATTGCCGCCTTCGGAAGCCAGTCTGAGCTGTTCTTCGCTCTCGCGCAACGCCTGGAACGATCGATCGCGCTCGAAGACGATGCTGGCAACTTGGGTGCCGAACTCCGCGAGTTTATGTTCCCAATCAGTCGGCATCCGCGCCTCGCTAAAGCAAAGCATCAGCGACCCCATAGGTAGATTGTCCTGCCTGAACACGGGCTGAGAATGACACGCTAGAATGCCATGAGCCACGCATAAATTTCGCCATGCTTGCGACCAGCGATCGTCCTTGGCAATGTCGGCGCAGGTCACGGGCTGACCGCTATACACTGCTTCGCCGCACGTTCCAATGCACAAATCGTTAATCGGAGCATTTTGGAGTCCTTCAGCAAAAGACGGTGGAAAGTCTGGAGTAATCGATCTGTTAAAAGTCAGCCCCTGAGCATCCGCTAGCATGAAGCCCGCGCGGGTACCCGGATTCAGCCTGGATACTGAGTCACACACGGCTGCCAGACAGTCGTCTAGTGGCTGTCCGAATGCGATCGACTCCAGCAGTCGTTTCTGCTCGATTAGGATGAGTTCCGCCTGTTTGCGATCGGTAATGTCAGCAAGCAAAACGGTCAGTCCACTGGGCGAAGGGTAAATTCGATGGTCATGCCAACCTTTCAAAGGTGAGTACAGATAATCAAACTGGAGTGGCGTTTGTTCCCGCATTGCCCGATGAAATTGCACATAAGCATCGGTGTCAACGGCTGCAGGAAATAGCTCCCAAACGTTCTCACCCAGAATCGCTGACCGCGGCATTCCAACCATTTCACAGTAGCGATCGTTGGCATAGGTGTAGCGCCAATCGCGATCGAGGATGTAAAACCCATCGTTGATGGTAGAAAGTACCGTTTCTAGCTGTTCTTTTGTCTCCCTCGCCGCAGCTTGTGCGACTTGGCCCCGAACCTGGGCTTTTTGTTCTAGGAACCTTGCCTCCTGTAAATTTTGCAAGGCTGCTTTCGCATTTTTTAGAGCATTGCGCCACGATAAACTGAGTGAAGCGCTCAATCCTGCGGCGATCGAAAACATACCCAGCCGAACAATTGTTTCTACATTAACTATCTGTAAGGAATAGAACGGCTCAATAAAAAAATAGTTGATTGCCAGCGTGGATAAAATTGTTGCCAGAAACCCTGCCCCGAAACTGCCATACCAGGCACTCACCATCACGGCGATGAAAAACAGGGGCGTCGTGGTTGGGTAGAGCCACGGTAAAAGCGATCGGGTTAGCGCCAGTGCCAAAGCCACGGATAGGGTGGCCACACCATAGGGAAGTAGTCGAATATCTCTGAAAATGCTGTTGATTTCCTCTACACTCACCCTTTGTACTCCTTATCCGAAAAATATCTTGCTCGCAGCGCCTTACTGCATTCGCCAAGCGTTGCATCTGGGGAATTACCTAACTCATCCAGCAATATCTAAATTTGCTTGAGTGCCAAGCGAGAAGGCTTAGCCTGTCCATTTTCCCAACGATTAATCGTGGGAAAGGTCATCCGTTCTGAAAAACTTACCCATAGCTACCCAAATCTTGACATAGCTAGACATGAGTGCTTGTGGTGTTAACTTCCTGTTTCACAGTAGCGACAACATGACTGCTGTCGGGTTTGTCTACTCCGCAGGCTGACACGGTGGAACTCACCGCCAATTCTGAACGTTCTGGAATAAATATTCCTTCAAACCAACGTTCTATATTTTTCGACGCATTCAAGTCACGGTCTTGAATATTTCCACAACTGGGACATTCAAAGGCTCGGACTCTTAATGGCATTTTATGCCGATGATTACAGCAATTTGAACAGATTTGACTGCTAGGAAAGAATCGATCTATGAGCGTCAATTTTGAGTTAAACTTTTCGGTTTTATATTCAAGTTGACGCTTGAATTCGTACATGGCGCAGTCGGCGATTGCACCAGCTAACTTGTGGTTCTTCAAAAATGCCTTAACATTCAAATCTTCAATCTTCACTTCACCGTGGTTTTTGGCGAGGTAAGTTGTTAGCTTATGAATAGCATCTTTTCGGATGTTTGACACTTTTAGGTGCAGCTTGGCTAGTTTAGCGATTGCCTTTTTGCGGTTGTTAGACCCTTTGACTCGCGCACAGACACGCCGTTGCAGACGTTTCATTTTACGGTTCATCCGACGATAGGCTTTAGGGTTGGCAAAGACTTCGCCGTTAGAACAAACAGCTAGCTGCTTGATGCCGATATCAACTCCGACAGTAGGACGGTCACGTAGAGTTGCGGGCTGCTCAATTTCGTATTTAAAAGCAATGAACCATCTGTCAGCTTTTCGACTGATTACGCAGTTGTGAACTGCCGTAATTGGTAATGGTTCGTGCAGCCTAACCCAGCCAATCTTAGGTAACTTGACACGCTTGCCGTCGTTATTAATTCCTGGCTTTGCTTTGGTTCCTTGTTCTAGGTAGAAGGAGTCCCCCGATACACCTTTCTTTTTGAATCTAGGTTGTTTAGATACCTTTTTGAAGCATCTATCCCAAGCTATTCTCAATTCAGTTAGAGCCTGTTGTGGGCTGGCTTTGGAAGATTCGTAATACCAGGGATGCTCATGTTTGACTTCTGCCACTAAACGCTTGTGTAGATCAATTGCAGAAGGGATCTTAATAGTTTTATCCGTCTTCCTGAGTGTCAATGTTTCAAGGATGATTGAATTTGCCCAGTTGTAAGCGTGTCTTGCTACTCCGCAATGCTGCCGAAATCTAGTCACCTGTTTGTTATTAGGTTTTAATTCCGTCTTGAAACTAAGTAACATTTGCTTTTACCTCATTTCTGCCTTACTCTTATTGTATGCGGAATTAATACGGAACAAGAAAATGCCTAGAAAAAAGATTTACAGCGAGCCTAAGCGTAAGGTCAACCTCAGCCTAACCGAGACTGCTACTAAGTGGCTAGAGGAAAAACGAGTTCAGCTTACCGCAAGCAGTCTTAGTGACGTTATCGAGAGACTTGCTAGAGAGTTACCCAACAATTCCATCAATGGGTAACTTTGTCCAAGAATCACGTTACAGCTTTAAACCCTAATTCATCCGCCAACTTTTTCTGAGACAGCTTCAGCCCTTGCCACCGTTCTGGCACCAAATTACCGATCGCTGGTTTTGCCGCCCTCAGCCGTTCTATTTTGAGAAGCCTCAGAAGTAACAGGTATAAAGCTATTTATATTTTACCAAAGAACTGGGTCTAAAGCCCCGTCCTTCGCTTGACGGCTTTTCCTCTTTAAGTGTATCAATCCAGTCCTCTACAAGCTGGGTCATTGTTTTTTCTTTCTGTTTGGCAATTCTCCGTAACTTTTTTAACCGACTCACGGCAATGCGAATACTTAATCTTTCTTTAATCATTTTGCTACCCAATCGCTACCCGTTATGAGATCATGGTTAGCATGAAAACATTGAAGTTTAAGCTATATCAAAGCAAGCGAAATAGACATCTCAAGCGAAGTATCAATGCTGCCGGGGTGATCTACAACCATTGCATTGCACTCCATAAACGGTACTACCGGATGTGGGGCAAGCATTTGAATTGCAGCAAGCTTCAAAGTCATATTGCTAAAATCAGAAAGCGTAAAGCGTTCTGGCAGCAGGTTGGATCTCAGGCTGTACAGGATATCTGCCAGCGAATCGAGAAAGCCTACCAACTGTTTTTTAAGCATCACCAGAAAGGAGTTAGACCTCCCGGTTTCAAGAAAGTTCGCAAATACAAATCGTTCACTCTCAAGCAAGCTGGCTATAAATTTTTAGGTGGTAATCTAATTAAAATTGGGAATCGCGTTTATCAGTATTGGAATTCCAGAGAGATAGCGGGGAAGGTCAAAACCTTAACCATTAAGCGCACTCCATTGGGAGAGTTATTCATGGTTGTGGTCGTTGACAGCGTTGAACAACCTGAAACCAAAGTCGAGACGAGTAGAATCGCTGGCTTTGATTTCGGCTTGAAAACGTTTCTCACCTGCTCAGATGGAACGAAAATCGAATCACCACAATTCCTGAAACAATCCCTCGGCGCTATTAAGAAAGCGAATCGTCAACATTCCAAAAAACGGAAAGGCTCAGCTAACCGGGAAAGAGCAAGACTCAATCTAGTTCGCAAGCACGAGGACGTAGTAAATCGTCGCTCTGATTGGTTCTGGAAATTGGCTCACGAATTAACTGATAAGTTTGACGTGCTGTGTTTTGAAACGTTGAATCTAAAAGGAATGCAACGGCTTTGGGGACGTAAAATCTCAGACCTTGCATTTGGCGATTTCCTCCAAATTCTCAAATGGGTTGCCAAAAAGAAAGGAAAACAATTAGTTTTTATCGACCGCTGGTATCCATCTAGTAAAACTTGTTCCCACTGTGGACACGTTCTGAAAGAATTGGATTTATCAGTTCGTGAATGGCGATGTCCGTCCTGCCAGAAGGTGAACAGCAGAGACGAGAACGCTGCAATAAATATTTGTGCGGTTGGGGCGTCAACCGTTAAGTTAGGCGATGTTAGACAGGCTGTGCCTGCAATTGCTGTTTGAGCTTAGAATCCCCTCGCCTTGATAGCTGGGGAGTATGTCAAACCTTTGACAGATTCCAGAGGTCAGTCATCACTCTTAAGATATATATCAATCCTTACAGGAGTCGTAAATTTTTTATCCCACCCCAACCCTCCCCGAACCTGCGGGGAGAAAGTAAGAAATTCACAAGTGATGCGAGAATTGCTATATGGAGTCAATCTAAAATCTAAAATCGAGTAAGCTGCTTTAAATTCCTTTGAGGAGCGATCGCCAATCCCGACAGCGTTTCAGGTAAATGCGAGCTACATGATCGCTGGGATTTGTTCGCAAACACTCTTCAAATAATTTTCCTGCTTCTCGGAATTCTTTCCGCTCGCACAGTAACATAGCTTCATTATATACAGACAAATTTGCTAGCTTTGCCGACAAACTTTCCGGCGGATCTGCATCAAATACCTCATAGACTACGACATATTGAGATTTTCCTTTTACCTGTACTTTATCCACAATTCTAATTGCATAATCGGTGGGATTTCGCAACCGTTCCAAAGTCTGCTGAGAAATTAAAAGAGGTACGCCGTAATCTTTGGTCAATCCTTCAATCCGAGATGCTAAATTAACGGCATCGCTAATCACAGTGCTGTCCATTCGGCTTATACCTCCGACTGTCCCCAGCATCAAAGAACCCGAATTAATGCCAATGCCAATTTGAATCGGGACGTAGCCGACGCCTTGACGGTATTCGTTATAATTTTTCAGGATATTTAGCATTGCAATACCCGCTTTCACTGCATCATCTGCAAAGTCACTAAACAAAGCCATAATTGCATCGCCAATGTATTTGTCAATAAACCCGTTATTGCTAGTAATTGCAGGCTCCATTCGCGAAAGGTAAGCATTGATAAATTTAAAATTTTCTTGGGGAGTCATAGTTTCTGAAAGCGTCGTGAAGTCGCGAATATCCGCAAATAGCACCGACATTTCCTGCTGCACTTGGTCGCCTAAATGGACATCTATAATACTTTCATATCCCAACAAATTTAGAAATTGGTGCGGCACAAATCTACCGTAAGCATCAGTTAAGTCTGATTCGGCATCCAGGGATTTTTCTAAATTTTGGTTGAGGTCAAATAGTTCCTTAATAAATAAATGGCGCTGGGATTCAGCTTCTTTGCGTTCCGTGACATCTTGAAAAACTGCGATCGCAAAAGCAACTTTGCCACCATCGTCAAAAATTGGCCTTCCCCAAATTTCTAGGGGAACTTTCTTGTCGGTTCGATGAATTTCCAGATCGTCAGCAGTCGCGTTTTCGCCCCTTAAAGCTCGGACGAGCGGCAAATTCTCGAAAGGATAAATTGTCTCCGTTCCCGCGATATAAATTTGATAACTTTCTGACAAATCCTCAACAGAATTTAAGGGCAAAACTCCTTGACCGAGTAACTGCTGTCCGGCGTGATTTACGTAGTAAGGTTTGCCTTGAGAATCGAGCACTACCACGCCTACCGGAATCGCTTCGAGAAATTGAGCCAGCTTGATTTCGCCTTCGCGCACCGCCTCGAATGCGCGAGAGCGTAACTCAGTTTCAACCGTATCGGAATGTTCAGCAGTAGTTTCCAGCAAGATTTCCAGATCCGCTTTTTCCTCCTTCAAGTCTTCCACTTGCTGGCGCAATCTTTCTATCTCTAAAAGTAGCTGTTCTCTAGATGGTTGTTCTTCCAGCATAACTCGAGAATTTGCGCCTCGACTAACAAAAAATTGCTTAACATCTCGCACCCTAAAATTAATCGTGTTTTTATAGAAATTCCAACTGCAAACCAGGCATCAGGCGCTGAAAATTCCTCAAAGATTTACCGTGCCAAGCTATGCTTTGAGAGCCTTGCACCGCCATTTGCACCCTGGCTGTTTTGCGGATCTCGATAATAAACTTCGATAGCATATTGATGCCAGAACTGTTCAAAAATTCTAACTGCTGCAAATTGAGGGTAATTTTCGTCGGTTCCAAGTCGGCAACTTTAGTCAGAAACTGCGCTATCGGCGCGTACTCAGCAGGCCCGCTCAGCCTTAGAGATCCAATAAAACTCACGGTTGCCGTTGCTGGATCGTAACAGATCTGGTAATCTTCTGTATTAATTTCCATAGCCACAAAAAAAAGTCCCTTAGATATTATCGATCGCTAGCGTTGCTTATCAAAGAAATGGGTCTAAAACCCCGTCCTTCTACGAGGGCTTTGAGCTAGAATAGAGAAGTCTACAGGCTCAAGACGCGTTGAAATAGCTACGATGAGAGCGGAGCGCACCTAGACAGTTCGGAGGGGCAATGCTTAACTGCAACCCTGAAGACACCAAGCTTTTTGCTTGAGTACAACGAAACATAGTCGCCTAGCGGGCATTGGGAGACTATAAACGGACGTGGAGCAACGGTAAGACTACTTTGGTAGCGCGTTGCTGTGAAGCGTTAAGGAATCTTCGCTCATGAAAGGACGAGGAGGTATGTCAAACTGTTAATTGCACCATAGTTGTCACCGCAATTACTTCCGGGTCTTTGTGCACGGTCTGGAATTTCCAGCCAAGTTTGGCGGTATAATCGGTGAGCATGGTCAACAAACCCAATCCCGAATTGGTACTGTTGTCGTCAGCAGCATTTTTTTCCAACCGCTGAAGGTAAAGTTCGCTTGGCTCCGAGGCCAGCAACTCCTGAATATAAGCCTGAAACTTGTCCACCGCTTGCGGAGAGATGCTGTTAGCCACTGAGACAATCACTCCCTCGCTCTCTAATTGCAGTTTAATATCGATCGGGTAGTCGGAGGTTTCATCATTAAACTTCATGGCATTTTCCAATAACTCGTTGGCAATGTAGCTAACAGCACTTTTTATTTCAGCTTGTCTTTCAATTGTCGAGGGTTCATCTTGGTTGCCCGGAAAAAAAGTCGTCAGGTAATCAGCCAGAAAATCAGCAGACAAACCGTTGTTCCGCCACCGCTGCTTGAGAGGAACCGAACTCGGAGAAAATCCAATTATTAAGTATTCTTGGCTAGCGGGCTGCTCGATGAAATCTCCGAAAATCTGAGTCATATCGATGTGAGAGCTAAAGTTTGAGATGAGGGGGATCACTGAATATATTTTAAACTTTAGGAGGGATATTCAAGTAGTTATTTTTGTTTGAGTACCAGCAATGTGATGTCATCAAAAACTTTTTGTTCGCCGATGTGCGATCGCACGTCCTTAATTACAGCGTGCCTAATTTCGGCAGCAGAACGCTGCCAATGAATTTTTATTACCTCAATTAACCTATCTAAACCATAAAGCAGTTTATCCATATTTTTAGCTTCCGTAATCCCGTCAGTGTAAAGCACAACCACATCTCCTGAATGCAAATGCACAATTTTCTCAGCAACAAATTCAGCAATATCTACATCCAGCCCGATCGGGAAACCCAAATCGATTGTATCAAACCGCTCTACACAACCGTTACACCGCACAACAATCATTTCTTCGTGCTGGCCGCTCAACTTCAGCATCCCCTCCTCATAGTCTAGCAAGGCAAGGCTAGCATTTTTGTCGCATTTCATCCGCTGCACGTTATCATAAATTACACTGTTAATAGCACTTAAAAATCTTACTGGGTCTGGTTCATTGTAGGCGAGCAAAGTTCTTACTGCCGTTTGCACCATAATCATTAAAACACCGCTCTCCAATCCGTGTCCCGTCACATCTCCAATGCCAATTTTCACTCTACCTTTGTGTTGGAGTACGTCGTAATAGTCGCCCCCTACTTCCTCAGCAGCTTCCATAAATCCCGCAATATCTAACCCCACAACTTCATTGAGTTCTAAGTCTTTGGGCAGCAGCATCTGCTGAATCTTGCGAGTAACGTCTAGTTCAGCGCTCATTCGCATATTTTCTGCTTTTAGGCGATCGTTGAGAACAGTAATTTCTTGATTTGCACCAACTAAGGCATCGGCAATTTTGTTAAAAGCACCCACAACTTGCCCCAGTTCATCTCTGTTATCCAAAATAATTTTGTGGTCAAGATTGCCGCTTGCCATCTTTTTTGCAGCTTCGTCAAGGACAAACACAGTTTGCATAACGCTTCTATAAAAACTTACAAATAAATAAATAACTATGGCTAAGGTTATTAACACAACAATAGAAATTATGCGTTTCTTGGCAACGAAACTATCAATGCGTTTTTGCAGGAGAAAGTCTAATTCCTTGATAGTTTTATCCCACAGTTCAAAACTATAATTCAGAACTCGATCGCTCCCATCAAGATAGGCAGAATATTCCACTAATGCTGTGGGCTTAATCAGTTTATCTAGTTGCTCAGTTAGCTGCTCTACTACCGAGTTAAAGTTTGTTAAATACTCCCTTAATTTCGGGATCAGATTCCCGTGAGGATTATTGCTAAATCCTACCTCCATATTGATAGCTAAATCCTGATTAATTTCTCTCAATTTGCCTGCCAAAGTAATCAGTTTCGCTCTTTCTTCAGGTGTGGCATCGGAACGCAAGTTGTTTATTTGAGAGATCAGCCTAATCTCTGACAATATTTTTTGGATTTCTGGAAGTTTCAGCAAAGTAGCATCCATCAAATAATAGGTATCTAGATCCGGGTCTAAAATGAGATTAGAAGTATCGCCGACGCGAGCGCTCAGTCTATCAATATCTGTAGCTAAACGTTGATAGAAAAAATCGTAACTTTCTAAACTCCAATGGCTGTGGCGAAGTTTGAAGTTGTGCCAATCTTGATAAATATTATTAAATTTTTTACTGGATATTAATGTGTTTCCAAGCTGGCTATCTGTATTAGCCATCGCTTGAAATTTATTGTCTATCTTGGCTTTTAAATCTGTTCTGAATTCTGAATTGCTTAAACTAGGATTTAACCTCTGATTCGGATAATTTAAGAGTTGAAGTTTCGGTATATATTCCCTCAACTGGCGCAGTCGCCGCAGGTATTCATTTCCGTAGATTTCTTTTTGGGCAAAATCAACTCTGCTGTTAATTTCGGAAATTAGCAGGTACATGACCAAGGTTAACGGTATTGCAAATAGAAAACCAATTAAGGTAAATTTTTGAGGATAGCTCAGCCGATTCATTAAATGGATTCCCAGGGATTTTCTGTTCATAATCGATAGATTTTAAGAATATTGTACTAAAAAAGTAGCGATCGCTACTAAAGTAGTTGCGGGGACGATCACTCTAGAAAACCCGAATGCTAATATAATTAATCAGCGATAAGCTGTGGAGCATTTAAACCAGTAACGAGGCTTGTAGGGTGCGTCAGGAGTGAACACTTATGCGCTTATGCGAGAAACAATTCTGTAATGACGCACCCTACTATCCTCTTTTAAATGCCGAACAGCTTAGCTGATTTAATTTCTAATGCGTTTTCGTCCAGTGGCAACAATTTTTGTGGCATCCCTGTGATATCCTTGGCTGAGCTCGCCTCCTCCAGTCTAAAACACGTTTAGCAGTTTTGGAACGAAGAATAGTAATTTGTACTGAGATTCGGGGGCAGGAGTAGAGGCTTTTAAGAATATTTACTTAAGCATAAATTTTTCTTAATACCCGGAGACAACAAGTAAAAATTAAGTAATAACTGGGTAGTGCAAGTTTCCTGAAACACAACTGCAGGCGGCGAGTAGAAAATACTTGCGCCCCACGCACCAGCAGTCAAATCGGTTCTGCACAAAGGAACCAATAGCACCAGCAATAGTGTCTAAGTAAGTATCTGCAGTTGAGTGTTCAGGAGCGATCGCGCATTGTGTAAAGTGAGGCAGAGGGCATATTATGAAAAGAATCTCCCAAAATAAATTTCAAAAAAATAAAAACCGAGACCAAAAGCAGCCCAATCCAGTAATCTTGGCTTTGGTGCTCACAGGAATTCTGGTATGGGAAATGTATCCGGCGCTAAGACACACCGCAGCAGCTAACGCGGGCGCTCTCAAAGATTCCCTGGCCCAGTTGGAAAAGCAACAGCAGCAAACCGCGCAGCAATTTTCCTCAGCCGCGGTGCCCCAAAACATCAGCTATTCGGTATTGGCACTTAATACTCTCACTTCCGAACCGAGGAATTTTGCCGAGGGTACGCGCAAAAATCCCCCGAAGCAATTGCCCGCAACCGTAGCAGAAGCAGTTCGCCGAGAGTTGTCGGACTCCACTGGCATTGCTGCTGACAAGTTGAAAGTAACTGAATCAAGCGGACAAAGTTGGCCGAATACTTGTTTAGGACTCTCGAAAGCCGATGAAATTTGCGGTCAAATGATTGTTGAAGGTTGGCGGGTTGTGGTTTCGGATGGTAGGCAAACTTGGGTTTACCGTACTAATGCTAGGGGAAATATCTTGCGTTTGGAAAAAAAGTTAGCTAAGTAAATGTACCCTGTGAAATGAAATATAAGTTTCCTTTTGGAACAGGCAAGATGCCTGTTCCACAAAGAGTGAATTTTCTTGTGGGTGGTTTCTTGTGGGCTTCTGGGAACAGGCAAGATGCCTGTTCCACAAAGAGTGAGTTTTTTTGTGGGTGGTTTCTTGTGGGCTTCTGGGAACAGGCAAGATGCCTGTTCCACAAAGAGTGAATTTTCTTGTGGGTGGTTTCTTGTGGGCTTCTGGGAACAGGCA
>NZ_JAUBUB010000053.1:0-3140 GCF_036705265.1 Microcoleus sp. B4-C2 | reverse complement strand
AGATGCCTGTTCCACAAAGAGTGAGTTTTTTTGTGGGTGGTTTTTTGTGGGGAGTAGGGGTTGGGCTTCTAGCCCGCCCCTTGCCTTAATTTGGGATTTGGTTTCTTTCGATGATGCCGCCGCCCAATAGCACATCGCCGTCATACCAAACAGCGGCTTGTCCGGGGGTAATGCTCAACTGCGGTTCGTCAAAAATCAACTTAACTCTTGTACCGCCGACTTTTTCCTCTGGTTGGGAGGATTCTACAGGAATAATTGTAGCCGGGACGGGTTGCGATCGATATCGAATCTGTACCTGAGCCCGAATCGGAGTCGTCGGTGCAGCTACAGAAACCCAATTCACTTTCTGGACTGTACATTCAGATTCTACTGCCAACTGTCGATCGCCCACAATTACCCGATTGCCAGCAGCATCAAGTTCAATCACATACAGCGGTTCCGGTGCAGCAATCCCAAGTCCTTTCCGCTGGCCGATGGTGTAGTGGTGAACACCGTCATGCTGTCCGAGCACCCGCCCTGACTTGTCCACAATGTCACCCTTTTGTGGCGCAATGTACTTATCCAGAAAAGCCCGCATCGAACCGTTACTTTCCACCAAGCACAAATCCTGACTTTCCGGCTTATCCGCAGTTGTCAAGCCAAATTCTGCCGCGATTCTGCGAGTTTCTGTCTTGGTAATTTCCCCCAAAGGAAACTCCGTACCCGCCAACAAATCCTGTGTTAGATCGTACAGGAAATAAGACTGATCTTTCGCAGGGTCGATCGCCCGCAGCAACTGATAGCGACCAGTAGCAGCATCGTAAGTAATCCTAGCGTAGTGGCCTGTAGCGATTTTTTCAATTCCGAGTTCTTCGCGAGCAAACTTAAGCATCGGCCCGAACTTCACAGTTTTATTGCACTGCGAACAAGGCAGAGGTGTAACTCCTGCACTGTAACCCTCCACCAAATAATCAATAATACTTGCCTGAAAGACCTCGCGGCTGTCAACAATGTGGTGGGGAACGCCCAAATCTTCGCAAATTTTAGCGGCATCGACCATTCCCTCAGAGCAGCACTGACCTTTGCCCTTCATCAACCACAGCGTTAAACCCACCACTTCATATCCTTGATGGTGTAAAATTGCGGCTGCTGCGGAACTATCGACCCCGCCGGAGAGGCCTACAACAATCTTGTTCATGGTTGGGGAGAAATTGCTATTTTACTGTTACTTTGTTCGATCGAGCTAATTTATTATACCACAAGTATACTACAAATTGCCACTGCTGCTGTTAGCTGAAATTTTAGCATTAATATGACCATTCAAAAATTTGTTGTCACCGCCGACCAAATGCGGCAAATAGAAACGAGAATCTTTGCTGCGGGAATGCCAGTCGCAGCTTTAATGGAAAAAGTCGCGCTCCTGATTGCTAGACGCATTCAGGAGATTTTGAAAGCGGAAGGAAGTTCGGCAACTAGCAGTGTACGGGATTTAACGGATAGAAGGAAAAGGGAAGAAGGGAAAAATCTTGTTAATTCTCAATTGCCAGTTATCGGCATATTGGTTGGGCCGGGACACAACGGCGGCGATGCTTTGGTTGTTGCTCGCGAATTGCACTTTCAAGGGTTCCAAGTAGTTATTTACTGCCCGTTTTCTAAACTAAAAGAACTAACAAAAAATCACGCTGATTATGCGCGTTATTTAAATATCCCATTTGTTGATAATATTGAAAATCTGACCAACTGCGATTTGCTCGTAGATGGTTTATTTGGATTTGGATTAGAACGAGAAATTACTAACGCCACCGCCGCAGCTATTGACGAAATAAATAATTTAAATATAGCCATTTTAAGTATAGACATTCCATCGGGAATTCATACAGATACCGGAGAAGTTTTGGGAACGGCTATCCGGGCAAAACATACATTATGTTTGGGTTTGTGGAAAATGGCATTTCTACAAGATAGAGCGTTAGAATATATCGGTAGTTCAGAATTAATTGATTTTGATATTACCGCAGCCGATATTGCAGCAATATTGGGTGAAACGCCAGCAATACAACGCATTACAAAAGCATGGGCAACTCAGCATTTGCCGTTACCCCGATCGCCAATTTCGCACAAATACACCAACGGTAACATACTAATTATTGCAGGTTCCCGCCGCTACAGCGGAGCCGCAATTTTGGCAGCATTGGGAGCAAGAGCAAGCGGCATCGGAATGCTGTCAATTGCTGTTCCTGAGTCGATTAAACCGATGTTGAGCAGTCAGTTGCCAGAGGCATTAGTTATAGGATGTCCCGAAACCCAAAGCGGTGCAATTAGCGAGTTACCAGTAGCAATTGATTTGAGTTCTTATGACGCGATCGCCGCAGGGCCAGGTCTGACATTGGAAGCGGCAATAGCTGTAGAATCTGTACTGGAGAGCGATCGACCTCTGGTTTTAGATGCTGACGGTTTAAATATCCTCGCTCAACTCGGCACAGTCCCGATTTTGTCCGAACGCTCAGCACTGACAATTATCACGCCTCATCCGGGGGAATTCAAGCGTTTATTTCCCGAATTAGCCGACGAAACTGGCGACGATCGAATTGCGGCAACTCAAGCAGCAGCTAAGCTTTGCGGTGCAACGATATTGCTCAAAGGAGCCAGAGTGTGCATAAGTTGGAAGGATGAGGGCGATTCCCTACGGCATAGCGACGCTTCACGTACCATCACCTACCTCAATCCCGAAAGCACCCCAGCTCTCGCCAGAGGCGGCAGCGGCGACGTTCTCACAGGCTTGTTAGGGGGACTATTAGCAAGTGCGATCGCCCGCAAGTCCCCCCCTAAATCAGTTGCTGTAACAGCAGCTTGGTGGCACGCTCAAGCCGGAATCATGGCTGCTAAAGAACGGACGGAATTAGGAGTAGATGCCTTTACTTTGACACAGTATTTAATTCCAGCTTTGCGAGAATTTGCTGAGTAAACAATCGACATGAGTTTGTAGAGTGCGTACCCGCATCTTTGTATTGGTGTGTACCGCGCACCTTACCCCTTGGTTTGTATTGACAACGGAAGTCCTCATAAAGATATTACAACTTATATTCATTAGGAATGAGAATTAAATAACTTCCACAAGTGTGTGGGATGGGCGTCCCGCCCGTCCTTTTTGGACGGGCGGG